>JBBQRB010000006.1:0-29759 GCA_038215315.1 Pseudanabaenales cyanobacterium | reverse complement strand
GGTGATATGCGATCGCATTGTCACCAAGCCCGGTTATGGCACATTAGCTGAAGCTTTGCGCGTGGGTATTCCTGTGGTTTGTCTCACCCGTGCAGGTTTCTTAGAAGCCGAAACCCTAATTGATGGCGTGAAAAATTACGCTGATCATCTAATTATTTCGCCTCAAGACTTTTATGAAGGTGACTGGTCATTTTTAAATGATGCATTCCAACATCCAGATTTGGCAGATGCTAAACAATTAGATATGCATGGTGAAGCAACCATTAATCAAGCAATTTTGGATTACTTTTCTTAGGGCTTACGCATCGTCTAATTATCGTAGGGGCAATTCATGAATTGCCCCTACGATAATTACAGCCAAACCCAGATTTTAGTAGAAGCCCCGCTTCGTGGGGCTTCTACTAAAATCTGGGTTTGGTTTGATCGGGATTTGCTATAAGCATTTCAGCCATTTTTACGTAAGGTGATTTCCAAGAAAGAAAATACCCTGTAAAACGCGCATGTTGGACTTACCCCCTTTAATTCCCCCTTTCCAAGGGGGAAGACCAGAGATCTTGTTCCCTCCCCTTTGCAAGGGGAGGGTTAGGGTGGGGTAAATTCTTTGTTAGAAATCTCCTAATTTCAATTTCAACTGCTTTTGGATGTGTAGTCTTGACACAATGCGATCGCATTATCTATAGCGCTATTGAGTTCACCAGTATGCACCCAACCCACAAACCCACCATATTCACATTTGCCATAAGCGTTAGCAATAAATACATGCTTAACGCCTAATAGATTTCTCCAAGTACGAAGATTCGTTCCATCCACAAAAGTGAATATGATTTTTGCGTGCCAAAAATCTATCGTGTTTGCGTCAGTGATACCCGTCACGGCTCGAAAATGTTCGATTAATTCTGAAGTTAAGGTAACTGTTGGTGCTGGCAATGGTTGTCTGGGCATTGACCAAAATTCTTGAATTGCTGTAGCCACATCAGGATTAGATTGAAGGAATTGATGCAGTACACCATTTACACAGACAAAATGAGCGTGTTTAAGCTTGATTGACTCAGTTGTAACAGTACCATCATCATTAACATTGCCCGCTACTACCAGCGTTGGAACTACTGCCGTAATTTTTTCTGCTAGGGGGCGACGATTTTTGCCAAGATGCTTCGCCATGCCAATACCCCAGCCAAAAGGATCGATAATTCGAGCGCGGTCTGCGCCGCCGATGGGAGATCCTAGCAGTACTAAAGACTCAATTTTAGACCACCATTCTGGATGACGAGACAATACTTCCATCCAAAGTACACCACCTAGAGAAACAGCAATAATCCGAGCAGGTAGGTTGGGATACTGCTCAAATGTTTTTGCGGCAGACTTTTCAACTTTCTGAATCAAAGGCTCAATCTCAAAATGAGTTTTGAAAAAGCCTAAATTTGTCGCAACAACATGAGAATGTGGTGGCGCGATTGTATTCTCTAGATATTTCGTAGTATTGCTTGT
This sequence comes from Pseudanabaenales cyanobacterium, assembly GCA_038215315.1. Classification (GTDB taxonomy): domain Bacteria; phylum Cyanobacteriota; class Cyanobacteriia; order Pseudanabaenales; family Pseudanabaenaceae; genus Pseudanabaena. The sequence continues at coordinate 28,271 of JBBQRB010000006.1, read as the reverse complement.
TGAGGTCATTCCATGCTGAAGAAACAGCAGAAGTTTAGGTGAATTGATGTTTGACACAATAAATTAAGAAATAAACTTTTTGTTTTTAGGGTGCTGCTACTCCCTTCCCAGTGAAAGATTAGCTGTATCGGCATACTAGGGAATGAGGAGATGTTGTTCAGCCCACGAAAATTTATTTGAATAGATTTTCGATCGCACAGACTCGGCACATTTGCCAACGGGTAATTTCGCCAGTTAGCGCTGGGCGATCGCAACATGGACATTGCGGCATTTGATGAGTTCTTTGTTTCATAACTGATTGCCAGCGTTGAAAGGCATCGCTAGCGGTTTCGGGAGCTTGGTTTATTTCTGATTTTGTGATTCTCTGCTCAATTTCTAGCTTGCCATTCTTAGGATTTGTTTTGACTTTACTTTGAGGAGATGGATCGGCGATCGCGGGTAAATAACTAGGATGATCTTCAGGGACTACTTTGCTTTCTTTGATCGTTTTTTGCTGAGTCGCCCATTTTGCGGTGGAGAAATGAATGTCAGCGATCGCTAGAGAATTTACCTCTCCGAGTAAAGCGTTGACTTTGGCTAAAATCCTGATGCGCTCAAAGGTGAGGGCTTGTGACCAGACGGGACTGGACACAGCTACTTGCAAAGACTTTTGATACAAACCAATGGGGCAGGTTTGCTTGGCAACTGATTCCCCCACGATATCTGACCACTTTTCGACAATGAGCAAATATTGACAGCGCTGCTGCCAACTGGTGCGTGACTGGATGCCAGTCAGGATATTTGGTAAGCCTGTGAGGGACATTTGCTAACAGCCAAATATGTTTGTCTAAATTAGTATAGCGATCGCTATTTATTTTAAGTCTAAAATCCCAATAATTGTGAATTACCGCCACTCAATTATTGGGCTTTTGGATTTTGCTGTTGCTTGCCTTTCCAAACTCAGTTACGATCAATTTCTAGCATTTGAACATATTCTTAAATTTTTAGTAAGTGGCTGATGACTTTACAAACAGATATCGATCACGCTGCGGCGCAACTCAAGGGCAAAACTCCTCAAGAAGTCCTCACTTGGGCGCTAGGTAACTATTCAATGATTTCTCTCGCTTCGAGCTTTGGCGCAGAAGATGTGGTGCTAATCGATATGATTGCCAAAATTAAGCCCGATGCCCATGTATTTACCCTTGATACAGGGCGTTTAAATAGTGAAACCTATGAAGTGATTTCTAAGGTTCAGCAAAAATATCCTCAACTTCAGTTGAGAATTATGTTTCCACAGACGGAATCTGTCGAGCAAATGGTTAGTGCTAAAGGGATTAATCTGTTTTATGACAGCGTAGAAAACCGTAAGCAATGCTGTTTTATCCGTAAGGTAGAACCGTTAGGTCGGGCGACTCAAGGGCTTGATGCTTGGATTACAGGATTGCGTCGTGACCAAACGGCCAATCGTTCAAGCATGGAGACGGTGGAACTTGACGGCGATCGCCAGATCGCTAAGATTAATCCCTTGATTAATTGGAGCTTTGATCAGGTCTGGGAATATATTCACGCTAATGAAGTTCCTTACAATGCTCTGCATGATCAGAACTTTCCTAGTATCGGCTGTGCGCCCTGTACTAGAGCCGTGCAAGCTGGCGAAGATCTGCGTGCTGGTCGTTGGTGGTGGGAGATGAGCAATCAGGAATGCGGTTTGCACGTCAGTAGTGATGGCAAGCTGGTTCGCGCTAAGGATTAAGCAAAAAAGCTCGCATCGGGAGCTTTTTTGCTTATAGTAGTTTGCAGCAAATCCGCGCACTACTGTTGTAAAAACATTGAGCATTATGTATAGAGCGAGTAGTCTGCAATATCGTGATTGTTACTTTCGGGGATGGCGATCGCGTTATGGGTTTTGCCGATCGCGAAACTCTCAAAGCCATCAGCCGCCTATTCTCCTGATTCATGGATTTGGTGCAGCACTGGATCAGTGGCGCGATAATATTTCAGCGCTAGCCGAGACCCATACTGTTTATGCGATCGACCTACTAGGATTTGGTGGTTCTGAAAAACCGCCCACCAGTTACTCGATCTATTTATGGGTAGAACAGGTTTTCAGCTTCTGGCAAAAATTTGTAGGTGTGCCGATGGTGATCATTGGCAACTCGATTGGGGCTTTGGTGGCGGCGATCGCGGCTAGCCATCACCCAGAGATGGCGGCGGGGGTTGTGACTATCAGCTTGCCAGATATTGCGGCTTTCAATGATCTGGTTCCCCCAGCTTTGCGTCCCTTAGAGCGCTCAGTTAAGGCAATTGTCTCGGCGTTATTCGTGAAGCCTTTATTTTATTTAGTTCGCCAGCCTTGGGTGATTCGCGCTGTATTAAAAGGGATTGTCTACAGTGATCGCGATCGCGTTGATGGTGAGCTAGTCGAAATCATCTCTAAACCTGCCCGCGATCGCCAAGCTGCCGAAGCTTTTCTCAGACTAAACCGCAGTATTAATCAGCCCAACTATTCGCCAAGCTTGACGGAGGCGCTGTCGTTGTTGCAAGTTCCGTTATTGATCATATGGGGAAATAGCGATCGCTTGATTCCACCTTCTGAAGGCAAAAGGTTAGTACAGTATGCGCCTAACGCCACTTTGTTGTATCTAGACAATGTAGGACATTGCGCCCATGATGACTGCCCTGAGCGTGTTAACCATGAAATTTTAGGTTGGATATCTGGCTCAAATAAATAAAACTCGTTTATATATTTCTTAGCAGTCAAACTACATAGGCTAAGTGCTTAACCTAAGTGCTTAACGGCGATCGCTAGTATGGTTTCTTCGATTTCCTATAGCTGTTGTCTTCGTATCGTGGTTAGTTTTTTTTGAAATTATGCGGAACGGGGGACTTGAACCCCCAAGTCTTTCAACACATGTACCTGAAACATGCGCGTCTACCAATTCCGCCAGTTCCGCATTGGTATTACAAAGTCATTAAATAGCTTTAATTTTGCAAAGCAAATCTAAATAACACAGATCAATAAGTCTGCTTTAAAAGTCACCTAAAGTCAATCACAATGTTGCGATCGCAAGATGGCTACAGGGCAAATTGCTATATATGACCCAATCACTAATAATGAGTAAATACATTTACCGTGCAAAACTTAACAGTTTTTCGGATATACTCCGCTAAACTTTATACCCAAAGTTAAAGTCACGTTAATTCTGATTTCTGATGTGAGGAGGATAAGGCAATCGTTTCTACAACTACTTTTAACAATGCAGGTGCAAACCAGTCAACAAGCCAGCCTATGCAACCAATGACAGATCGCAACACAGCCTCAACACATAACTCTCCAGCTTCTAATCTAATCGCACCTACTTTGCGCGAATCTTTGCAAATGTCCCAGCTAGAACCCAATGCCCCTATCCTCCGCATCATCGGCAAAGCTCCCCTCTCTGGTCATGTCCCGATTAGTGGCGCAAAGAATTCTATATTAGCTTTGATGGCGGGTACGCTTTTGTCATCAGAAGGCTGTCGGATTCGGAATGTCCCCCACCTAGCTGATGTCCAGAGTATGAGCGACATTCTCACCGCCCTCGGTGTAAAAATTTCTCGCAATGCTGAAATCTTAGATCTTGACACTAGCAATTTGACTAAAAATTCAGCACCCTACGAGTTAGTTAGTAAAATGCGAGCCAGTTTTTTCGCTCTTGGCTCCCTACTAGCTAGATTGGGATCTGCCAAAATGCCCTTACCAGGAGGCTGTGCGATCGGAGCGCGTCCAGTCGAGCTTCATGTACGAGGATTACAAGCTTTGGGCGCAGACGTGCAAATCGAGCATGGAATTGTTACTGCCTATGCGAAGAGCCGCAATGGGCGTTTGCAGGGGGCAAGAATTTACTTGGACTGTCCTAGTGTCGGTGCGACTGAAACCTTGATGATGGCGGCAACACTTGCTGAAGGCGAAACGATTATCGAAAATGCGGCTCAAGAACCTGAAGTCGTTGATTTGGCTAATCTTTGTATCGCTATGGGGGCAAAGATTAGAGGTGCTGGCACGAATACAATATTTATTGATGGCGTAGACAAACTGCACTTTGCGGACTTTACCGCAATTCCCGATCGCATTGAAGCTGGAACATTTATGGTTGCGGCGGCAATTACGCGCTCAACGCTCTCGATGTCGCCCGTAGTTCCTGCACATCTGACCGCAGCGATTTCTAAGCTGCAAGATATCGGTGTGGCAGTGCGCCAAGATTCTGACAATATAATTACCGTTATCGGTAGCGATCGCTATCGGGCTGTGGATATTGAGACAATGCCTTACCCTGGATTCCCGACAGATATGCAAGCTCAGTTTATGGCATTACTAACTGTCTGCGAAGGTAACGGAGTTGTCACGGAAACTGTATTTGAGAATCGCCTACAGCACGTTGCTGAACTCAATCGCATGGGAGCCAACATTAGATTGAAGAATAATGTGGCAGTGGTCACAGGTGTTCCCCAATTGTCGGGCGCTCCTGTAATGGCAACTGACTTGCGTGCTTCAGCAGCTTTGGTGATTGCAGGACTAGCCGCCGATGGCGAAACTACAGTAATGGGCTTGCACCATCTAGATCGCGGTTACGATCGCATTGAAGAAAAACTGCGTAATGTTGGCGCAAAACTATCCCGTAGTACTAGCGAAACTGTAGCTGTGTAGCCTTACTTCGTCGGTATAATTGCACAAGGATGCGGCTATGTATTGTTGTGCGTATCCTTCTGCAATTCATTGATAGAAACTTCATGACAGAGCTTTGTGCGATCGCCCTTGGTAGTAACCTGAGTAGCGAAATTGGTGACTCCGAACAAATTGTCTGTGCGGCGATCGCCCAACTCGCTAGTGATCCTGAGATTGAGATAATCAAGGTTTCACGATGGTATCTCACTAAGGCGATCACGTTGCCAAATTCCCAGCCACAGCCTGACTATATCAATGGCTGTGCAATTTTAAAGACTACTCTTAATCCCTTATCACTATTACAGGCACTCTTTGATATAGAGCAGTTTTTTGGGCGTGAACGCCGCGAGAGGTGGGGAGCGAGAACTCTTGATTTGGATTTGCTGCTCTATGGCGATCGCGTGATTACTTCGCCCAAGCTAGAATTGCCACACCCAAGAATGGGCGATCGGGCTTTTGTGTTGCTACCACTAGCCGAGATTGCTGCTGATTGGATTCATCCTATCTATAAATTAGCGATCGCTGAATTAGCGAAAAATCCTCCTGATTTAAATTTGAGCCACCCCGTCGCCATCAACCCTGCGGCGCAAAAATTATTGTAGTATTTACCATATTAGATATATAGCTATACTGCTTGATCAAAGCCCAAGTCAAGCGACAGATAACAAACAGCGTCAGTATATTGAGGTCGAATATGGGAAACCATTTGCATTTTTGGTAAAATCTACTATAATAAAAATGTAATTGCATCTATCCTTACAAAGCCATGATCGCGATCGCTGCTAACCATACCGTAGATCTGAAGTCTAATTCCCTCAACGTCTCAGTCGAGGATTATGGCTTACTTACAGATCTCTATCAATTAACGATGGGCGCTTGCTATGTAAATGCAGGTTGCGATCGCAAGCGCGCTAGCTTCGAGTTATTTGTGCGCCGATTACCTGAAGGCTTTGGATACCTAATCGCGATGGGTTTGGCGCAAGCGGTGGAATATTTGCAAAATCTCCATTTTACTGCTGCCCAAATTGAATCATTGCAAGCAACAGGAATCTTTATCAATGCCGATCGCCACTTTTGGGATTTATTAAGGAACTTCCGTTTTGAGGGCGATCTTTGGGCTGTCCCTGAAGGAACAGTCATGTTTGCCAATGAACCCTTTTTAAGAATTGAGGCTCCACTTTGGCAGGCTCAACTAGTGGAAACCTATCTACTTAATACAATCAATTATCAAACCCTGATTGCCACTAAAGCTGCCAGATTGCGTGATGTTGCAGGCGATCGCATTACCCTTTTAGAGTTTGGGACAAGGCGTGCTTTTAGCCCTCAAGCCTCACTTTGGGCAGCCAGAGCCGCATTAGCCGCAGGAATGAACGCGACTTCTAATGTGTTAGCAGCTCTCAAACTCGGAAAAAAACCAAGTGGCACGATGGCTCATTCTCTGGTCATGGCACTGAATGCAACAGCAGGAAGTGAAGCTCAAGCCTTTAGTGCTTTCCATCAAGTCTTCCCAAATAGTCCTTTATTGATAGATACCTTTGACACAATCGCCGCCGCCCATGATCTTGCCGAAAAAATCAAATCTGGCGAAATGCAAGTTAAGGGAGTGCGGATTGATTCAGGTGATATTGCCGCAGTTTCCAAAGAAATACGTTCTATCCTTCCCGATGTTGAAATTTTTGCTAGTGGCGATATTGACGAAGCAGAGATCATCCGACTCAAAGGATTGGGTGCGCCTATCGATGGCTACGGTATTGGCACAAAGTTAGTGACGGGTACGCCTGTGAATGGAGTTTATAAATTAGTAGAAATCGATCATATTCCTGTTTCCAAAAAGTCAAGCGGTAAGCAATCGATCGCTGGTCGCAAACAAATCTGGCGCAGTTTTGAAAATGGCGTAATCACAGGCGATCGCCTCACCCATATTTCTGAATTTCCAAAATCCAGCGAGCAGCCTATCCTAGAGCTGATCATGCAAGACGGTAAATTACTGAAGCCCCTTGATGATTTAGATGCGATCGCCCAACGTACTCGCAATTCTGTGCAGTCTCTACCTCAATCAGTTCGTAATATTGCCAATCCAGAAACAATCCCTATGTCAGTTGACATGAAATAATCGCCTTTGCTTAGCTACCGAACCAAGAAAGACTCTAAAAGCATTGCTTTGCAACGCTTTTAGAGTCTTTCTTGGTTCGGGCTTGAGCGCAAGCGCTCTAATCAAAATACCCAATAGTGTTCCAGACTTATTGGGAGAGATATTAGGAAAGAATGGGAAATTCATGGCAGACAAATTAAAAACCAAGAATTAGCGATGCGGCGCGAAGCGCTGCTAATCTTTCATTGGGAAGGGAGTATAACTCGCCATTACCACAAAAAAGAGTGGCTCATACATATTGAGCCACTCTTTTTTGAATACGAAAATATCAATTAAAAAATAGACGATCAACAACAAGTGCAGCAACAGTAGCAAATGCAGTTACACAAACTGCAACCAATACGTTTTGACCTTGACTGACACTAAAGCAGGCAACCGCCCCTGCTCCTAAACCAGCCGTAACTGCAGCAACCACAGGATCTTTAGTTGACTTGTTATACATTTAAAAATACCAAATAGATTTATACAAAAGCTTTACTTATATGTATTACAGCCTACATTAGCCAATTAAGCTGTTGGTTAATTCTCAATAATTCTTCTTACTAGGCTTTATTTTCGTAACATTCAGTTACAAACAATCTCGCGTTGGCAGTCACTTAATCGCGACATCAAAGCCTGACGCGCTCTGCCGATCTATAGCGCGATAAGCCATACTCCCTTCCCAGCAAAAGATTAGCGGGTGCGGCGCTTCGCGCCGCACCCGCTAATCTTTGGGTTTTAAGGCGGTTTCCAGAAAACAAAATACCTATTCTTGTAGGGCGGACATCCTGCCCGCCTCACCACAACGCAAGCGAGACGCTTGCGTCACCACAATCATTCTTGGATTCTTGTGTAAAATAGTTTTTTTAAAGTTTCTAAACCTTAATCTCCAAAGATGATCAATCAAACGGATATTTCCGATTTGGATCAGCAGCAGCCAAATCTGCCTCCAAAACTGCCACCAAAGTTGCCATTATTGCAAATGTTTCGGGTTGGACTATTTCAAATGGGCTTAGGAATCATGTCTTTGCTAATTGCAGGACTGCTTAACCGTCTGATGATTAACGAATTAGCGATTCCCGCAACTCTGGCAGCAGTGTTTATCGCTATGCCGCTATTTGTCTCTCCAGCACGCATTTGGTTTGGTCAAACATCCGATGCCAAAACTATCTTTGGAACCCATCGCTCTGGCTATGTCTGGATTGGTTCAATTATCTTTGCGATCGCTGCTTTTTTGACAACACAGGTAATGTGGCAACTAGGGCGCAGTGTGTATGAGGTTGGCTGGAATGGGCTCACCTATGTCTGGGCGATCGCCTTAGCGGTTATGTTTGCCATATATGGAATGTCGATTAGTTTAAGCTCCACTCCTTTTGCGGCGATGTTAGTCGATATTTCGGAAGAAGAAGAGCGCTCGAAGCTGGTGGGAATCGTCTGGTCGATGTTAATGGTGGGCATTGTCATCGGTGCGATCGCCGTTTCTCGACTGCTACCCTGTACCGAAAATCCTGTAAGCGGAGTTTCAGTTTTTGCCAATAGCGATCGCCTTGCTCAATTACAAAAAGCAATTAATTCTGTTTTTACGATTATTCCCGCAGCCGTGGTTGGACTCACCGTTCTCGCGACCTATGGCATTGAGCAAAAATATTCACACTATAAATTGCGTGTTGCTCAAAACCACCTTCTCAATGGAACTACAGCAACAGAAGAAAAACTAAGCCTTAATAAAGCTTTGCGTGTTTTGACTGCGAGCAAACAGACTGGGCTATTCTTCTCATTTTTGCTGATGATGACCATCGGTATATTTATGCAAGATGCAATTATGGAGCCTTTTGGTGGTGCTGTATTTGGGATGAGCATCTGTGCAACTACACAGCTTAACGCCGCTTTTGGGATAGGCACTCTGATCGGACTAAGCTCTTCAGGCTTTTTAGTTGTGCCACGTTTCGGCAAACAAGCTTCAACAAGGCTAGGTTGCTATATGGTGGCGGCTAGCTGCGCCTTGTTAATCATCGCAGGGTTGATCCAAAAAACTTGGGCTTTGCAAGCGGCTCTGGCCCTTTTTGGTTTTGCATCAGGGATTACAACTTCAGGGGCTTTAAGCCTGATGCTAGACCTGACGGCGGCGGAAACCGCAGGAACATTTGTGGGAGCTTGGGGGCTATCGCAGGCGATCGCTAGAGGGCTGGCGACAGTTACAGGTGGTGTGGTGCTTGATATCGGCAAGGCGATTTTCCGCAATTCTACGTTTGCCTATAGTTTTGTATTTGTCTGCGAAGCGGCGGTGATGATTTTTGCCGTGGTGCTACTGAAGCGAGTCAATGTCCAAGAGTTTCGCGCTGATGCAAGACAGGCGATCGCGACAGTTTTTGCTAGTGAAATTGATTAGGACGGCAAGGAGTACGCCCTAATTGTGGTAACTTAAAGAACTGCAAACAACATTTTAGAGATATTTTTCGGCAACGAGCAAAACTCCAAGCTCCTCGAAATGTTGCCTTAGACATCCAAAACAAGCTTACTTAATATGGCAGACATTACAACCCAACAAATTCAAGAGCTACGTGCCAGAACTGGCGCAGGTATCAAAGACTGTAAAGCAGCTCTCGTTGATTCCGAAGGCGATTTTACAAAAGCAACCGAATATCTTAGACAAAAGGGGCTAGCCTCCGCTGTCAAAAAAGCAAGCCGTGCGGCAACCGAAGGGATCGTCCATAGCTACATTCACTTTGGTAGCCGTATTGGTGTCTTAGTTGAAGTTAATTGCGAAACCGACTTTGTGGCTCGCCGCGAAGAACTCAAACAACTAGCTGACAGCGTAGCTAAGCAAATTGCTGCTTGCCCTAACGTTGAGTATGTTAGCGTTGCCGATATCCCTACCGAATTTGTCGAAAAAGAAAAGACAATCGAAGCAGGTAAAGATGATCTCGCTAGCAAGCCTGAGGCGATTCGTGACAAGATCGTGCTTGGTCGCATCGAAAAGCGTCTGAAAGAGCTATGTTTGCTCGATCAGCCTTATATCAAGGATCAAAGCATTACTGTCGATGAGCTGGTTAAGCAAACTGGCTCGAAGCTAAGTGAAAACGTCAAAGTACGCCGCTTTGTGCGCTTTGTTGTTGGTGAAGAGCTTGCTTCCGAATCTACTAACGCATAAACAGCTTTAAATTTTGCAGCGCTTTCAGCGCTGCAAAATTTAAATTAAAAGTAAAATTAAAAAAATCAGTTTTTGGCAAGCCGAGAACTGATTTTTTATTAAATCGTAAGAGACTTTATGACCGTGCTAGTTCGCATTGATCAAGATATTCAAAATACTCAGCAAGCGATCGCGGACGTAATTAGCCGTATTGATAGTATTCATCTGGAATACTCAGAGGCGATCGCGAGAGCAACTCAACAACAAATTTTGTTAGCTGCTTTCAAATTTTGCACTCAAAAATGTCCTGATGCTTTTTTATCTCTATCCCTCGGCGATCGCCAAAACCTGCAAACTGAACTTAAACAAGTAGTCAACTTGTTGAGAGAGCAAATGCAAAGCAGTTTAGAGCAATGCGATCGCGAAAATCGCACCAATCAAGAGAATCTTGATAATTTACTCAGCAACCTGTTACAGAAAAGTACGCAGTCGATAAATCAACTTTTTGTGAAGCATAAAATCCTAACTGAGTTAGCAGATAATCAGGCTCTGCAAATGACGATAAGGCTTGCTGAAATCGAGTTTACCGATCGCCAAGTCATTTCCCATCGCGGTGAACTGCGAGTTCTTTCAGCGCGATTGGCGCATTTGCATAAGGAAGTAGAGAAAAAATATCAACAGAAGACCATCGCTGAAGCAGAATCAGCATGGCGATCGACTTGGGTGTAATAAATGATAAAAAACCGCGTGGTATATCGGGAGTTCGGCGCACCTGATGAAGATGATCAAGATCAAAACACAGTTGATTTACCGCCGCAGCAACAAAATGTGCGGATTCAAGTAACTCGCCGTGGTCGTGGCGGCAAGACTGTCACCGAAGTGACTGGCTTTCAAACAACGACCGAAATTTTGGCTAGGCTGACTAAACAACTAAAAAATCAATGTGGTGCAGGTGGCGCAGCCAAAGAACAAGCGATCGAAATTCAAGGCGACTGTAGCCAAAAAATTTTACAGTTTCTGGTTGGCTTAGGCTACAAAGCCAAAATAAGCGGCAAGTAACTTTACAAAAAATCTGGGTTTGGTTTGTTCTTAATCTGTGCAAGAGTGGCTCCGACTTTAGATAGACGCATATAATAGCTAGTAAAATCAATACTAAAAATATATGCAAACTATCAAACTCGGTGCTGATGGAGCGACTGTAACTGCCTTGGGCGTAGGGACATGGGCATGGGGAGACACTTTATTTTGGGCTTATGGCAAAGACTTTGGCGCAAATGACGTTGCCGAAGCATTTCAAGCTTCTGTTGATGCAGGTGTCACCTTTTTTGATACGGCTGAAGTCTATGGATTTGGAGAGTCAGAACGCTTAATCGGAAAATTCTGCAAAAAAACTTCCCAGCCTATTCAAATCGCAACTAAGTATTTTCCATTACCTTGGCGATGGAATCGCTCGGCGATCGTTGAAGCCTTGACTGCTAGTCTAGAACGTCTGCAAACGTCACAGATCAGCCTATATCAAATTCATTGGCCCCTAGAATTTATATTGAAGACCAAAGACTTTATGGAAGTATTGGCGGCTGAGGTCAAAAAGGGACGTATTCAGTCAGTCGGCGTTAGTAACTACTCTGCTGAGCAGATGACTCAAGCCCATCAGTATCTCAAAGAAAAGGGAATTGCCCTAGCTGTCAATCAAGTTCCCTACTCACTCTTGACTAGACAAATTGAAGATAATGGAACCCTTCAAAGAGCAAAGCAGTTAGGAGTAACAATTCTTGCTTATAGTCCTCTAGCTCAGGGATTATTAACTGGCAAGTACTCTGCGGAGACTGTCAAAAACCTACAAGGAGCCAGACGTATCGATCCCAGATTTAGTCCCAAAGGCTTACAGAAATTAGCTCCGCTCTTTTCAGAGTTGCAAAATCTATCAGAAAAGTATGATAAAACTCCCGCTCAGATTTCTCTTAATTGGCTGATTTCACAGGGAAATATTATTCCTATTCCTGGTGCAAAAAATGCTAGTCAAGCTAAGCAAAATGCTGGCGCTTTGGGATGGGAGCTTACTCCTGATGAAATTGAACTTTTGCGCCAAAAGAGTAAATAAAGCGCAAAGCGCTCATAACCAAATCAAGAGAATTTTTAAAAGCGTTGCTTTGCAACGCTTTTAAAAATTCCTTGTGGCTCATTTGAACTGATATTACCGAAATTTAAGGCACTTTGCGCTCAAACAATTGCATAAACTTTCTATCAATATATTCCTTCCATCGCCAGAGTAGATTTGATGAGCCTATACATAGCCAGTCCCAAACCGCGATCGCCTGTAATTTCTTTCGATTAGATTGTGTGCCATAACCAACGCCAATCAAAGACAAATAGCGCTTTTGGGGGTAAAAAGAACGCAATGGTTGCTGCGATGTCATGCGATGTAAATTGTGAAAAAGAGGTTCCCCTTGACGCACTGCAAAAACTCCCGCCTTTGGTCGGGGATGACTAACGTTAGTTGCGATGTCACCAGTGGCGAAGACTGAGGGATTAGAGATTGATTGCAACTTATCATTAATCAAGATAAATCCTTTCTGATCGGTGGCTAAGCCTGAGTCGCGAATCCAATTTGGCGCGATCGCACTCGTAACCCAAAAAACGCGATCGCAAACTAAGCTTAGTCCAGACTCACAAATGATTAATTTAGAATCTAGAAGGGAGTTAGTAATTTGTGGAATTTGGGAAGATTCAACCTTGTTTACTGTTTCGCATAAATGGATGTAAATTCCTTGCTGTTTGAGAATTCTCTCCATTTTTTTGCCAACGTTAGAAGGATAACCTGTCATCAGCATCGACTGTCGATGAAACAAATGGATTTCTAGCATAGAAACTGGTAATTCTTGCGATCGCAAAATCGCTTCGATGCGGATCTTGACTGCCAGAGATAGCTCAACTCCCCCAGCACCACCGCCGATAATTCCAATCCGTAGCGGTTGCCCACGGGGAATCGGTGATGTTTCTAGTTCTGTTAAAAATTGATGCCAATGTTTTAAAAAATTTGGTACAGGTTTGATGGGAATAATATGCTGATCAGCATTAGCGATCGCCGCAGGCGTACTACCGATATCAATCGACAACCAATCAAAGTCAATGGGTGCGTGTTTTTGGCATCGTACCTGTTTGTTCGCTAAGTCTAGATTGATCGCTTCGTCTAAGACTAAATCAGCCTGAGCAAATTTAGCTAAATTGGTCAAATTAATGTGACATTCTTGGAAGTTGTAATAGCCACCAATATATGCAGGCAGCATTCCCGAATAGGGTGTATCAATGACATTGGTAATTAGGGTTAGGCGGATATCTGCGGCTAATGGCTGCATCCCTAATCGCCGCAAAGTAATTGCATGGCTATGCCCTCCGCCAATTAAAACTAAGTTTTTCATAGGCTCAAGTCTAGACTAAGTTGGAGCCAAGAAGCGAGTGGGGCGATCGCGATAAAAACCCCAAAAGCTGTAGCGATCGCGCAGAGGTCGCCACAGCTTTTGGGGTTCTGGGTTTTATTTACCGCCAACTGACGGTTGTGACTAGGATTAGCCTGTTGGTAAAATCTCTAAAAAACTCTATCTGGTTTGAAAACGTGAGTATCAATCGAGTTTGGCAGGATGAGACAACTACTGAAAAGTTTTATGCCGATTTAGTTACTCTCGAAAAATTTTCTGATATTACTTACATCGAAAATTTTCAGAAAGCCCCCGATGACTGGTTGGTGATTATTACTGACATCGTTGGCTCTACCAAAGCAATTAAGTCAGGTCGTTATAAAGATGTGAACTTACTGGGAGCCTGTTCAATTATTGTAATTTTAAATCTTGTCGGTGAACTGGAAATACCTTTTGTCTTCGGTGGCGATGGTGCATCAATGCTAATTCCGTCGAAGTTTGCTTTAGAAGCGGAACAAGCATTAATCGAGGTGGCAAGAATGGCGGCGGATGAGTTTAATCTGGAGTTGCGGATTGGGATTGTTCCTATATCAGAAATTTCTTCAGCCCATGACATCATGATTGCCAAGCTGCGGATCTCAGAAAACTATAGTCAAGCAATTCTTAGGGGTGGTGGGATCAGCTATGCCACTAGCCTGATCAAAAATGTTGCCACCAGACATTTATATAGTCCCAAGGCTGATGCCTCTTCCTACGCGATCGCTGACTTCTCTGGTTTGGAATGCCGATGGCGAGATATTCCTTCCCGCCATGAAGAAATTTTGAGCTTGATTGTAATGGCAACGGCTCCAAGCCAGAGCCAAATCGATAATTCTTATCGCGAAGTAATCAAACAGATTGAACGTATCTACGGAGGGGATGCAGACTGCCATCCTGTAACTTCTGAGAACCTTCAACTTGCCTTTCGTGCCAAGAGTCTATCATCTGAAATGCGCGTTTTTACTAGTTCTGCGAGTTGGCTAAAACAATATCTCTATCTATGGAAATTACGCCTAATTAATCTGCTAGGAATAATTTTGATCAGGTTAAACATTCAGTTTGGTGGCTTTAATTGGGGAGACTACAAACAAATTGTTACTGAGTCCACAGACTTTAAAAAGTTTGATGATGTTCTGCGAATGGTCATTTCAGGAACAACTAAGCAGCGCGATCGCTTAATGAATGCTTTGGACAAGAAGTTTAAGGAAGGAAGCTTGGTCTATGGCTTCCATGTATCTGATCGGGCTTTGATGACCTGTCTGGTCTTTGAGCGCGATGGGCGACAGGTACATTTTATCGATGGTGCTGATGGGGGCTATACACTCGCGGCTGTAGATATGAAAGAACGGATGAAAAGCTAATTTTTGGTGTTGTTAGCGTCTATAGCGCTGACAACACCAAAAATTAGCTTTTTTGAGCGCATTGTGAGGTAGGTTAATGATAGTGACTCTAGCAAAAGGAATTCTCCCGTGCTTTTATCAAAAGGCTTTGAAGTAGAAATCTACACCTCTACACCAACGGGGGATGTGGTAGGTTTTAGCGATCGCATCGTCGCGAATCTTAATGGATTTGTGCGCGAACCTGATAGCCGCAATGTGGAATATATTACGCCACCTTTTCATAAGTACGAACCTTTATTGATGGCTTTGGTTGAGCCACGCCAAAAACTCCGCAGCTACCTGCGATCGCTAGGTGACTACACATTGATGCCTGGGAGTACATTAGCCTTGGGCGGTGTTGATCACTTCTGTCGATCCGATCCTCAAAATCCTTACCATACTTATATCGAGCAAACCTATGGTACGGATGTTGTCACCGCGAGTATTCATATCAATGTCGGCATTCCCGATCTCGAAAATTTAATCGCCGCCTGTCGCCTGATTCGTCTCGAAGCGCCATTATATCTTGCCTTGAGTGCCGCGTCTCCATTTCTAGATGGCAAAGCAACTGGCTTTCACTCTTCCCGTTGGCAGATGTTCCCAAAGACTCCCAAGCTAGTTCCGCTATTTCGTAACCATCGTCATTTTGTGGGATGGACAGAACAGCAGTTGCAGCTAAGGACTATGCAAAATGTGCGCCATCTCTGGTCATCGGTGCGTCCCAACGGTGACAATCGCCCCTACAATCTCAATCGTTTAGAATTGCGAATTTCCGATCTAGTGATCGATCCTGTGGCTTTATTGGCGATTAGCGCACTTTTAGAAATGCGTTTACATCAGTTTCTTGAAGCAGGAATTGGTTCTAGCCTTGATCCTCTTGCGCCTAACTCTAGTAAATTTACCCCTGAAGAACTAGCAGCGATCGCAGATCAAAATGAAATTGCCGCAGCCCACAATAGTCTTGATGCAGTATTAACCCATTGGCAAACAGGCGCAGAAATTACAGCTAGGGAATGGATCGCCGATCTATTTGCTGAATTAAAACCAAGGGCAAAAGATAATGGTGTGTGGTGTTTCTTGTCGCCATTACAAAAAATCCTCGATCAAGGTAATGAGGCTCAACGCTGGCTATGTGCCTATCACAACGGGCTTTCGCCCAGACAAATTATGACGGAGGCGATCGCTAGCGCCGAGCAGATGGACAAGGAACTCGCCGAAGCTTTATTGCTGGCTTAAAATATATGGGTATGCAATGTAAAACCCAGATCCATATTTGAAAGTGCTGCAAAGCAGCACTTTCAAATATGGATCTGGACTAGCAATAAAATCTAGGACAAAATGCTATCTCCCCAAACAGAATTAAAATCAGAGCTAAATTCACAAGCAACTGATTCTCAGTGGCAGATCAAGTTGCTATTTGATGGCGACTGTCCTTTGTGTGTGCGCGAAGTTAACTTTTTAAAACGCCAAGATAGCGATCGCGGCTTGATTAAGTTTGTGGATATCGCCGCCGATGACTACAAAGCTGAAGACAATGCAGGAATTGACTTTGAAACTGCTATGGGTCGCATTCATGGCATCTTGGCAGATGGCACAGTAATCCAAAATGTAGAAGTATTTCGCCAAATCTATGATCTGCTTGGCATTGGCTGGGTTTATGCGATCACCAAATTGCCGTTAGTTGGGCGCTTAGCCGATGCTCTCTATGGAGTTTGGGCAGACTATCGCACTATTTTGACAGGTCGCTCTGATCTCAAAACAATTGTGGCTGAGCGTCAACAAAGACGACAATCACTTGTCAATGGCAATATTGAAGGCTGTGGAGATCGCTGTGCGATCAATGAACAGTCATGATTTTGGCTTGGGTAGTAATTGCGATCGCCTCATTTTTGATTGGTTTGGCAATTAACAAACTATTTCCCAGCGATTACAAGTGGTTTATGCGGCTGCGCCGCCCAAGATGGCTCACCTTTGAGCGAGCAATCCCTTTGATTTGGATTAGCATTTTTATCTTGGGGATCACCTCCGCATCGGTAGTATGGCAAACCATCCCTGCCACATCTGAGACTTGGTTGCTCATGTTTGCCTATGGAGTTGTCGAGATTGCGGTTTTGATATACACGCCCGTAATGACGAGCCTCAAAAATGTTAGGGCTGGAGCGATCGTCGGGGCAATCGGTTTTATCTTGGGACTGATTTTAACAGCTCAGGTTTGGCAGGTTTCCAGTTTGGCGGGATGGCTTTTAGTCCCATACTTACTTTGGAGTCCCATTGGTACATATGTGACTTGGGTAATGGCAAGATTAAATCCTCCTGAAATTTAACTCAGTAATTTTTTGGCAAACGCATATATTCTCGTCATAGACGCACCAATTTATGGAATTTAATATGGCTATACAGCCTATTGATACTTTAAAGGATACAGAGAAAATTTTAAAAGTGCCGCGAAGCGGCACTTTTAAAATTTTTCTTAGTTCGGCTTTGAACGCAATCACTGTAATTTACAACAGAGCCTTGCCATTCTATAAATTGGTATAAGTAGGTGGACAAAAAGAAACCTTAAAACCCAAAAAGCTGTAGCGCACGCGCAGCGTGCGCTACAGCTTTTTGGGTTTTGGTTTTATTTACGCCTGCCTACTTAAGTCCCATAAATGTAAAACTAGATCTAAGTAATTTAAAAAATCAGCTTATGACAGTCAAACACTTAAAAATCCTACACCAACATAGTGAGGTCATCAGCAAGGATGGTAATGATGTCATTGAAGGATTAATTAAAAATCCCAAAAGCTCGCCACCAAAGTATTTTTATGATGATCACGGCTCAGAATTGTTTGAACAGATCTGTGACTTGCCAGAGTATTACCCCACGCGCACAGAGGCAAGCATTTTAAGTCAATATGCCGATGAGATCGCTGCTATTACAGGTTCTTGCGAACTTGTGGAACTGGGTAGCGGTAGCTCCACCAAAACTAATTATCTTTTAAATGCTTATCAAAAAATATCGTGCAATAATTCTATCGCTGAAGCCTTCAGTTACATTCCCATTGATGTTAGTGGCGGCATTCTCAAGACTAGCGTTCTGCATTTACAGCAAAAATATCCAGATTTAACGATCGCTGGTTTAATCGGAACCTACGAAGAGGCTTTACTATACCTAGACAAAAATCATCAGCGATCGCGCATGATTTTCTTTTTGGGAAGCTCAATAGGCAACTTTAATGCGGCGGAGTCAGACCATTTCTTAGGAAAAGTTGCACATACCCTCACTAAAGGTGACTACTTTCTATTGGGTGTAGATTTACAGAAACCCAAGCAGATTTTAGAAGATGCTTATAATGATGCACAGGGTGTCACCGCCGCATTCAATTTAAATATGCTCTCCCATCTAAATTGGCGATTTAAAGGGAATTTTGATTGTGATTTATTTGAGCATAAAGCTATTTATAATCAAGTTGATCATCAAATCGAAATGTATTTGTATGCAAAGTCAGAGCATGAAGTGTCTTTGGATATTCTTGATTTAAAATTAAGATTTGAAGCAGGCGAAAGGATTTTAACTGAGATTTCTCGAAAATTTAATCTAGATGATTTCCAGAGACAATTGCGATCGCAGGGTTTACAAACGGTTAAATTCTGGACAGATCCACAACAATTGTTTGGTTTGATTTTGTGCCAAGTTAAAAATTAATTACGATGTTACAGATTTGCCGCAACATCGTAACTGTAACTAAACCCAGAAGAAGAGTTGCAGCGCTCCGTGCTGCAACTCTTCTTCTGGGTTTTACAAAAGCGCAAAGCGCTGTATAAATAATTTATATTGTTTAAATTAAAAACTTTATGATTAGCTGTCAACCAACTCAGCCGCCAAATCTCTATCATTGCGATCGCCAACAAATTCTTGAATATTTTCAGAATGCTTGGAAAATAGATGAATGCTTGATGAAAAGTGTGATTGATCCCCATATTTTTTATACTAATCCTGATCCATTTCGCAACTTATTAATATTTTATCTTGGGCATTCAGCAGTATTTTATATTAACAAATTGATCAGAGTAGGTTTAATAAAAAATAGGATTAATGCAAATTTTGAAATACTTTTTGAAGTTGGGGTTGATCCTGAAAAGCCCGATGATATTGCGGGTATATTTGCCAATCTCAAGCAAGTTGATGTTTGTCAAGTTTGGCGATATCGCCAACAGGTGTATGAACATATTTGTGAGTTAATTCAAAACTTAGAAATTAGCTATCCAATTAACTCAGAACATTCACTTTGGGCGCTGATAATGGCGATCGAACATCAGCACATTCATATAGAAACTTCCTCAATGTTGTTACGCCAACTCCCCGTTGAGCAACTACGCCGACCCCAAAATTGGCAATATGCCCCAACCGACGACAGTAGGACAGATAGAACTTCGCGCCATCTATTCCATCAAGACGACATGATTGAGGTTAAAGGCGGAATTGTGAAGTTAGGAAAACCACGGGACTCTAGCATCTATGGCTGGGATATCGAGTATGGCGATCGCCTTGTGGATGTAGATACTTTTTATGTCAGTAAATACCTAGTTACCAATGCAGACTTTCTAGAATTTATAAAAATCGGTGGCTACGAAAATCCTGACTACTGGCATAAATCAGCATGGGCATGGAAGGTCGATCATAATTTCCATCATCCTAAATTCTGGATTCCCAAAAACAATTCCTATGAATATCGCGCCATGTTTGACGAGATAGACCTACCGCTCAGTTGGCCAGTAGAGGTTAATCATCATGAAGCGATCGCCTATTGCCGATGGCTGGGTGATCATCGCCGTCTGATGACTGAAGATGAATGGTATTTAGCAACTTATGGAATTTCCATAGAATCTCATTTAATTTCGCAAGAAAAAACCAAAAAAATTCAACCTTCTGCAAATTACAATCTTAATTTGAAGGTTGGTTCTCCTAGTCCAGTCGGTTCTCTTGATAGCGCTAAGAATACCTCAGAGATATGCGATCTGCGGGGTAATGTTTGGGAATGGCTAGGAAGTCATCTATTGCCATTCGCGGGCTACCAGCCTCATACTCTCTATGAAAACTATTCAGCAACATATTTTGACGAGGCTCATTACATGATGGCGGGCGGTTCATGGATTACCAATGGAACCGAAGCTGAACAATATTATCGTAATTGGTTTCGCCCTAGCTTCTATCAGCACGCAGGTTTTAGGGTGGCTACTAGCATCCAATAAAAGCTTTAAAAATGTTGCTTTGCAACGTTTTTAAAGCTTTTATTGATTCGGTAACTTTTCGCCAATTTTAGTTAGGTCGATCGCGTAGCCACCTGTCACTAAATACACCACATCAGCGATCGCACCAATCTTACGACTAAGTCCGCCAAGGCGATCGCGAAATATTCTTCCTAACTTATATTCAGGAACTAGCCCCCAGCCAACCTCTTCAGATACAAAGGTGACATCTACTTCACAGGCTTGAATTGCCTCTAATAGCTCTTTTTCAATCTTCGCCCAAGATTGATCATCAGTTTCTATAAGATTAGCTAGCCAAGTACCAAGGGAATCCACCAAAATATAGGTATCATTCTGAATATCTAAAATATTGCTTGCTAATTCAATCGGCACTTCTAGGGTTTGCCAACTGTCAGGACGGCGATCGCTATGCTTTTGTAATCTTGCTTCCCATTCCACATCATCAGGATAACGAGTTGCTGTAGCGATATAGATCACATTTTTTAGCGATCGCATCGCCAGATATTCAGCCCATTCACTTTTGCCAGAGCGAGTTGCGCCTGTTACTAGAATAATCATAAATTACGACTAAAAAACTTCTTCTTGCTATACTAAGTAGCTAGGCAAAAGAAACCTTAAAACCCAAAAAGCTGTAGCGCACTCTGCGCGTGCGCTACAGCTTTTTAGGTTTTGGGTTTAATTATGCTTACCTACTTATTACTATATCGCTCCTCTTAGGAATGCCATCATGACTCAAGCGATCGTTATCCCTGAAGCATTGATTGTCCCCATTGCCCCTAAATCTTCTATCTCGGATTTAGAAGCTAGAATCCTTTGGACGAGTGCTGACCTAGACCTGTTACCCAAAAATAACAAACGGTACGAAATTATTGATGGAGAACTTTACGTGACTAGAGTGCCTCATAACAAACATCAAGATACTTGCGGTAACTTCTATTATGAGCTGAAAGTTTGGTCAAAAGCAACAGGCTTGGGATATGCAGTAATCGGCGCAGGATTAATCTTTGGAGAAAATGATGATGTAATTCCTGATGTGATCTGGATGAGTAAAGAGAAATATACGGCTTTAATCGATGACACTGGACATTTTCGTGGTGCGCCTGAGATTGCAATTGAGGTGCTATCAGCAGGAACTGAAAATGAGAAACGCGATCGCGAATTGAAACTGAAACTCTATTCATCTCGTGGCATATTAGAATATTGGATTGCAGATTGGCGATCGCAGCAAATGCAAATCTATCGTCGTGAAAATGGCATTCTCAAACTAGCCGTTACTTTATTCGTCAGTGATGTTCTAACTTCCCCATTATTACCAGAATTTTCCTGTCCTTTATCGCAAATTTTTTAAAACTCATCTTCATCACGTAAGTAGGCAAGCATAATTAAACCCAAATCCAAGAAGCTGTAGCGCACGCTGCACGTGCGCTACAGCTTCTTGGGTTTTAAGGTTTCTTTTACCCACATACTTAGATCGTCAGAATTACAAGAATGTCTCGACTCTACCAAGCCATATTTTAAACAGATTTCATCAGGACGCGATCGCAGATAAAACATTATGGTTACACAACTTGCCCAGAAAACTTACACCGTTGACGAATATCTAGAACTAGAGATAGCGTCAGACATTCGCAGCGAATACCGTAATGGAGAAATTATCCCAATGACTGGTGGAACCCCAAATCATACTGAAATCGCCGTAAATTTACTGTCAATCGTCAAAATTGCCTTACGCGGAAAACCTTTCCGTCTATTTTCAGCAGATCAACGTCTTTGGATTCCTGATGTCAAGATCCATACCTATCCTGATGTGATGGTTGCGCCGAAACCTCTCGAAATAGAAGTTGGACGCAAAGACACCATTACCAATCCTTGCTTTATCGCCGAAGTTTTATCTAAGTCAACCCAAAATTATGACCGTAGTGAAAAATTTGCCGCTTATCGAACCATTGACACTTTTCAGGAATATTTATTAATCGATCAGTACCGTATTCATGTCGAGCATCATGCTAAAACTGCGGTCAACCAATGGCTATTTTCGGAATATGATGACCCCTTAGTGACGATTTCTCTACAATTTGCAGATTTACAAATTCAAATAGCCGATCTTTACGACAATATTGATTTTGATTAGGTTTATCATGACACTTCAAAAAAAAGAGGCGGCGCAATGCGCCGCCTCTTTTTTATTGAAATATCTAATCTTCGGGCGATCGCATGAATTCAATTAGCGCCGATTCTAACTGCGAGAATATTTCAACTCATCATGCCTTCTCAGGATCAAAACCAAGAGAATTTTTGAGTAGAAAAGTCTGCTGCGGAATACCAATCGCCAGTCCTTCCTTCTCCATTCTCAACTTGAGACGGCGGCGAAACTCTCTCGATACAGCCCATTGCTGGAGAGGCTCAGTTTTAATCCAGATGCGGATTAACATACCTGAATGTTCCAATTCGTCAATACCAAGAACTTCAGGCGGATCAATAATTTTTGATCGCCAGACAGATTCTTGATAGATTTCTTGAGCGAGATCTTTGAGTATATGCAGAGCGCGGTCAGGATCAGTATCATAAGCAATGCGAATTGTTAGATCAACCCTCGCCCAATCTTTTGATAGATTTTGAACGATCGCGATCGAGCTATTGGGAATTGTAATTAATTGCCCTTCATTATTGCGAATTTGGGTGATCCTTAGGTTCATATTTTCCACAAGTCCACCCAAATTCCCAACTACAATTACATCACCGACCGCATATTGATCTTCAAGAATAATTAGGAAGCCATTAATCACATCTTTAATTAGTCCCTGAGCTGCAAAAGAAATTGCTAAACCGATAATTCCTGCACCTGCAAGGAGTGGTACGAGATCAAATCCAATTGATGAGAGAACTGTTAAAAACCCTAGGCTAAACCAGATGATACCTGCTACATTTTTTAGCACCCGCGAGACCGTGGAAACTCGCAAATCCATTCTTTGATAGGGTCTCAATATCGCAAATTCTCTAGCTTTTAAGAATCCAGAAAATCGCTCAATTAGCAAATTACTAATCCGAATTAAAAGATAAGTAAGAAAGGCGATCGCAATGACTTGAAGTGGAGTTGACAATAAAAAAGGTTGTAGCCAGCGACTGTAGGGGAATAGCCCCAAGACAACAAAAGTACCACCTCCCAAAATACCCACATAAGTCAGCTCTAAGGCGCGACATTGAAGGTCACGGAGATTTGCTCTCTGTTGTTGGGTTAGTTGATTTTGTAAATCCTCCACCACAACGACTTCAATATTAGATGAAGCTTCAGTTTTGATGCGAGATTCTATTGCTTTTTGTTGTAGTTTTAAGCGCTGTTGCCAATGGCTAATCAGCCTGATTCCCGCAATCATTGCCACAATGCTTGCCAAAGCAATCAAACCGCGATTAATCAGGAATTGAGCTTGACGTTCTTGCTTGGCTCTAATTAGGGCATCTCTTAGAATCTGGGTGATTTGCCCAGCCCAGCCCTGCGGGTCGCGTCCTTGCAGTTGGGCATCCATCGTGGTTACTGTCATCAGGTAGCGATCGCCAATTTTAATCGTAGGCTGTTCACTTTTTTCATCAATAACAATCTCAATTGGGAGGCTATCAGGATCAGAACTGCCATTAAAATCGCTATTAACGATTCGATTTAGTTCTTCTTCGATTCCTTGCGATCGCTGTTCTAGGGGAAACTTTTGATCGGTAGCAGGCGCGGCTAGCAAAAATAATTGATAGCCATCAAGTCTGACCACAGCATGATCAACACGCGCCACATCACTAGATCTATTGCCAGTTATCCAATTTAGCCTTAATAATTCTGCTTGACCCCAAACGCTTTGAGGATTTGTAAAGGTAATGGTTAGGGCGATCGCACTAAATAATAAACCGATATTACGTGACCACTTTTTCCAAAAAGGTGTTTTGATTTGGATAAATTTATTAAGCATGGGTAGTACAGTTTATTTAAGGTAACGTTTTTTTATAACCCCATAGCTGGTTCTTTCCGCTAAGCTGGCAGAGCTGAGCTATGGTTTTAAATCCTTCTCAACACAAATAAATTGCCTTCATTGCCACGACCGATCCGCAGATCTTGATCGAGATAGGTTGTCTCTAGCCAGCCTTTTTGATCTTCTCTTTTGATCTTAAAGTCAACAGCCAATAGCCTACGTGGCGATTGCAAAGTATCGATAAAACTATTCACATCACGATAGCCGATCATTCGCTGCGAGCCAGCAACTAAGCGCTCAAAGTTGACCTTAACGCGCTGATCAGAAACGACTATAAAGTTGGCACAAACACTGACTAGTCCACCTAATAATGGCAGTCCCTTAACTTCAGCAATATTAAAGATTTTTCCCTCGGCAACCCTTAGACATTGATAAATATTGCCCAATTTGTAAAGGGGAAACCGATCAATTCCTAAAAGCTCTTGACTAGTTGTAAATAGTAATAACCAATTCCCATCTAACAACTCAGGGGTTTGATTTGGCTTAGGTGTGGGATTTAGCTCTTCGAGGTAAGCGACTGCTGAAAAAACTGCCTTACGCTGATTTTCAGTCATTACCAAGCCGCGATTGACAGGGGCGATCGCAGTTAGAAGATTTGCTTTGCGAGTGTTATTAGTCATAGTCTCTATTTTATGAGTTATGGCTCACATACAGCGCTTTGCGCGGCTATAAAACCCAGAGAAATTTTTGAAAGTGCCGCCTCGCGGCACTTTCAAAAATTTCTCTGTACTCAATAGTCTGTAAGCCCAAAGCGCCGCCATCCTCTTTGGGCTTCAATAATAAAAAATCTGTGGCGCACGCACAGCGTGCGCCACATATTTATTGGTTTTAGGCTCTAAAAATCAAAGTAAATAAAAGGGAGCTTTTTCTCAGGGCTGAATAGACTGACCAGAAACAAGCTAATTGGGACTAGAAATAACTTAACTTGCCAGTTTAACTGCCACTTATTGCGATCGCAGCGATAGGCGATGAGCGACATTCCAAGAAGCCCAAACATTAACAGGGCAATCTGTCCCGTTGTAATTCCCAAGGACTCCACATATATCTTTACGCCAAACTGCGAATCACTCTCATAGCCCCAAAGTCTTTGCAGCACCATACTCGCGTCAATTAAATTAGGTAGCCTAAAAGGTATCCAACCTAGCACAACGATTAACTGCGTAAATGCGATCGCCAAAATTTGCATCGGCAAAGGCTTCCACATCTTTTGTAAACTACCAAACACAGAACTAACTTCCATCCAAAGCCTGTGACCCACCAAAGCCGCCCCATGCCAAACTCCCCAAATAATAAATCCCCAACTTGCCCCATGCCAAATTCCCACTACCAGCATGATGATCATCAGATTTAGGCAAGTTTGCCAGAGTCCGCCCTTAGAACCGCCAAGAGGAATATAAAGATAGTTTCGCATCCAAGCGCCAAGGGTCATGTGCCAACGTCGCCAAAAATCAGAGATACTCGCCGAGAAATAAGGGAAATCGAAATTTTGAGGTAGTCTAAAGCCCATTAACAAAGCACTACCTCTTGCCATATCGATATAGCCACTAAAGTCACAATAAATTTGAATGCTATAAGCCAACAAAGCTAGCCAAATATCCACACTCCCAGCGCGATCGGCATTCCGAAAAATCAAATCAACAAGTCGCCCCATATTGTCGGCGACAATTCCTTTTTTAACCGCCCCGCAGGAAAATAGCCAAACCCCTTCGACAATATCGGACAAAACTGGGCGCGATCGGGTGATTAATTGAGGCGCAAACTCCTGATAGCGCGTGATTGGACCCGATAGTAACTTTGCAAAAAATAACTTGTAAGCCGCGAAATTCAGAAAGTCTTTAGCAGGGCTGTTACCTCGATAAATGTCAACCAAATAGGCAATCAACTCAAACACAAAAAAACTTAGGGTAATCGGCGGCACAATGTTCGCCTTTGCCCAAATTGCTAACGAACTCCCCACAGGTAACCCCGTAATATTGCCGATCGCCGTCGCTACAAATGGAATATATTTGAAGCCAAATAGCAATAAAACATCAAAAAAGATTCCCACAAACAGCAACCACTGCTTTAAAAAGCTATTCCCCTTCCGAATCTCTTCTCCTAGCCAGAAATTAACCACCAACATTACCAACAGCAGCCAAATATACTGCCTTTGGATAAAGGAGTAAAAGAACAAGCTCGCTGTCAAAATGACTAGTAGCCTTGCTTGAACATTTGGTAAGAGCCAATAAATAATCGTTGTGCTGATTAGAAATTGGGCATACTCAAGGGAAAGAAAATCAAAATCCATCGTTAGGAGACTACTTTTGGCAAAGAAATCAGCATTGACGGCTCCTCAAGTTGTGGATCAAGTAAATCAATCTGTTTGATCGGAACCCAACTTGGTAGTGTATTGCTTGCTTCTTCGACCTGTAATTGGACACATGGAATTGTATCCGAAAGGATGGAGCTAGCCATCATACCTGTATGAATCTCAACATGAGCCGATGATATGGCCTCAAATATCAAATTTTGCCCAGGAAAGACAACGCGCTCAAAGTACCATTGGGGAACATTGGTGACCCGCGCAATTTGGATTTTGCTGGTCGCGTTTACATAAGAGCAAATTATCTTTTTGTTGTGTAAACCAGCAGGTAACGGATCAAATATAGACATAGTATTTTTTGTATAAATTTATTTAAGTAAAATTGATAAGACTACTTATAGAAGAAAGTAAGAAAAATTTTAATTTTCGTAACTCTATCTTTAGATTATTCTTAACTTTACCTAAACAAACCCTGCCGATATGTTCAGGCTTAGCGAGAATATAAGTCTTATTATCTAACTTGTGTATAAAGCTAACACTCAAACCGATCTAGCGATTGTAAACACTACTACCAACCACTAAATCTCATCCCACCGCGATGCGCTACGCTTAGCGAGACATTAAACATAAAGCTCAAAAAGCTGAGGCGCAGGCACAGCGTGCGCCTCAGCTTTTTGAGCTTTGGCATACCTATCTACTTACAAGGACTTTAGGATTTTGCGAAACTGCTCGCACAGCCCGAAACATCCCAAATCGACAGATGCCTGTACCAAATGC
Source organism: Pseudanabaenales cyanobacterium (assembly GCA_038215315.1). Lineage (GTDB taxonomy): Bacteria > Cyanobacteriota > Cyanobacteriia > Pseudanabaenales > Pseudanabaenaceae > Pseudanabaena. Next base: position 1,150 of record JBBQRB010000006.1, on the reverse strand, counting down.
AAGACGCATTAATAACAGAGTCGGAACCTCGCGCAGTGACTTAATAAAACCTGTTAATCCAAATTTAACCAAACCTGATGGGCGAATAATCCCTTGCCAAATCGAGTCGAGCCACGATGGTAAAGTCTCTTGAGTCCAATCGGCAGTAATTACATCAGACTGTACCAAGTTAGTCTCGGCAAGAGTTTCGGCAAAGCCTTCAATGCTGGCAAAAGCAGGATGCGACCATTGATCTAGTAATTGCTTCATGATCGATCGCTCGATAAAGTTAAGTGGAACTTGGCGATCATCCCGTTGGTTCCAATCGGCAACTACTAAGACACCATCAGGTTTTAATACCCGCATTAGTTGTTTGGCAAATACTGCTTTGTCTGGCATATGGGGACCAGCTTCGATACACCAAACTATGTCAAAACTAGCATCAGGAAATGACAAAGCCATCGCATCGTCTACCTGAAATTTTGCATTCACATCGTCGGGAGTTAGTGCGATCGCTCTCTGTACCTGTTGGGGACTGATGGTAACTCCTGTAACCTCAAACCCATATTCCTTAGCCAAAATACGACTGCTACCGCCGATACCACAGCCAACATCCAACAAAGTACTACCTTTGGCTAGTTGATCAAGTTTCCCCCACTTAACCATCTCCCTCACAAAGTCAGCTTTTGCTTCTCGGAAGTCCTTGCGCTGAGTAGGTGAGCCGTAATGTCCGAGATGAATATGATCTCCCCAATAAAATTCTAAAATTCCATCTTGAGTCCATTCATCATAGGATCGAGCAACTGAGTCAGTTGACTCAAAAGGACGAGTGGTAATTAGGTAAGTAACTACACCTAGCAAAAGTAAGCCAAGGGAAATTTCTAAGGTGATTAGGGGATTCATCGGTGCTTAAAGTTGGGTATAAAAAATTTTCTTATGTACATCTATCGCCAGCCTTGTTAGGACATAAAACCCAAGAGATATAGGCGGCGCGGTGCGCCGCCTATATCTCTTGGGTTTTAATACAAGCGGCGACAACTATACATAAGTTTACATTGGATTGCTGACCTATTGGCGTAAAAACCAAGAAGTGAATGGCGACGCTCCGCGCCGCCACTCACTTCTTGGTTTTTGATTTTGTCCTAAAACAAATTACGATCGCCATCTGTCG
>JBBQRB010000005.1:0-34401 GCA_038215315.1 Pseudanabaenales cyanobacterium | reverse complement strand
ACAGGCTGTGTCAAAAATTATTTGCAGATTTAGGGATTGGCGAATCCTTTGAGTGATTTTCCGTAATAGAGATTCTTGTTTTGCTTTCTGTTCCTGTTGAATCAGTAGTTGCTTGCGCTCGGTGATGTCTTGATTAATGCCCGTCATTTTGATGATATTGCCTTGTGGATCGCGCTGAGTTATGGAATTACCATAAATCCAACGTATTCTCTGATCTGAAAGTACAATCCGAAAATCTACATTGTAATCTTTTTCGCCTTTGATAGCGGCTTGTAGAATGAGATTGGTTGCTTCTCGATCTTCAGGATGTATTCTCTCCAGCCAATCTTCGTGAGTAACAGAACGACCTAAGTTTGGCAAATCGTAAATCTTATACATCCGCTCGTCCCACTTTTTGATTTTTGTGAGCAAGTCCCATTCCCAAGTACCGATCTCCCCTGCTTGTAAAGCAAGACTTAAGCGATTGGAGAGCGCTAGTGATACTGCTGTCCGATCAGCAACTTGTCTTTCTAAATCTTGATTGAGTTCTTGTAGTTGGAGTTCAGCTAATTTAATCTGGGTAATGTCCTGAACTGTCCCCTGTGATCTAATCGGCGCTCCCTGCTCATCAAAACTGATTTCGCCCTGATCCTGCAAATATTTGATCCGTCCATCTTGCATGAGCAATCGATAAATGGAACTATAGGCAGGGCGATCGGGGAGAGATTTTTGATAAATATCATCTACTTGTTGACGATCTTCAGGATGAATCCCATTCAAAAAAGTTTCATAGGACACGGTAAATTGCTGTGGATCAATCTCAAAAATGCGATAGATTTCATCTGACCAATATATTTGACTTTTAAGTATATCAAATTCCCAATTACCGATACTAGCAAGACGTTGAGCCTCCTGAAATAGCTTTTGTGTATGTTTTAGCTGCTCTTCTTTTTTTAGTCTTTCAGCTAATTCGTTTTGCAGTTGTTGATAGGCGGTCGATTGCTGAATAGCGATCGCCATCTGTATGGCAATGTCTTGCAGTAGCTCGATCTCTTCTACTTTCCAAAATCGTGCATATTGACTTTCGGAGACATTCAGCATCCCCCAAAGTTTGTCACCGCAAATAATCGGGACGAGTATCTTCGCATGGGTATGAATGCGAATCGACATCTCGCGATGACAAGTTTCCACTTCCTCCTCGTAGATATCTGGCACTACCCGAATTTTGCCCTGCCGATAGCTCTCAGCCCAATCTTGATTAAAACAAGTATCGTCAACTCGCTCTCCCAATAATGAAAATGCCGAGGTTGTAGACTCTGCCACAACAATTGCTTGCCAAGCAGCTTCAAGCTGCCAAATATTAGCGCGATCGCAATTCAATAATTGCCGCACCTGTGCAACTGATTCATCCAGAATGGTCTGCAAACTCAAGGAAGAGCGAATTTGCAACGCAATCTCCGACAACAATTTCTCTCGATCCGCCTTAGCTTTGAGCGCGATCGTGCGAGCTTCAACTTGTTTTTCTAATTCAACATTGCGATTTTCTAATAAGGCAACCTTTTCTGCCTCAAGCTGTAATACTTTTTGTTCTAAAACATTCGCCAGATTGTATAGTTCAACGGGATTGAGAGCATTTAGTAAGCTAGTCTGGGTGACAATTCCCAACAACTCTCCTTGCTCACCTGTCACTGCTAAGCGACGGATGAAATGCTGCTCCAGCATTTGATGCACCAACCACAGCGAGTCCAATGACTTGACTGAAAAGATCGGGCTGCTCATCATCGACTCAGCATTCCAGTCTGTCAGATTTAAGCCCAAGGCTTGAAACTGAACAATGTCGCGCTCAGTCAAAATGCCGACAGGAATTTGTAAGTATTCTGCGTCACTGCTGCTAGTTTGGACGATCATCACAGAGCTAACGCGATGACTTGACATGAGTTTGGCGATCACCAACATCGAATCATCTGGGGCAGCACAAATTACTTTGCTTGTCATCACCTCAGACACTAGGCGCAGTCGCATCAGGTCAATTGGTTGCGAGGTTTGGCGCAAACTTTCATGGGTCACAAGTCCGACTAAGTGATCTTCACGATCTACGATCGCCAAGTGACGAATATTTTGCTGCTGAAGCAGATTAATTGTCGAAAATAAATCGGTAAAGGCATCCTCTTTGAGCGTAATAACGGGGGAATTCATGACTTCCTGCATTACTAAAAGATCGAGAGACTGCTGCGCTGCGCTCAGATGCACAACATCTCGCTCGGTCATAATACCGATCAATTTCTCGTTTTCTACTACTAATACACAACTAGATCTCACCTCTATCTCTAGTTCATCAAATTGACTAGTTGCGGTTTTATTTGCATCACATTGCGATCGCACGCTACTCATCAGCGCGATCGCGTCCATCACAGTCGTATTAAGAGTAACTATTAAGGGATTACGAACAATTGCCGACTTTAGTTCAGATAACTTGGATGTAGCTATGTTCATAATTACCTTCTAATAAATACCCATGCAACACATGAAATCAATACTCAAAAACCTCAAAATATTAAAGAAAAATGGTTAGACAAACTTTAGTAAAAATCTTAATATGATGTGAAATTTTACATGATATTGGCTGACTAGTGCTTAAGAGTGGAATAAAATCTAAAGAAATCAAACAAATCAAACGTTAACTTATACTCCAAACTATACAGTATTTCTAGATAAAAAATTACAACTTTTATTTTGCCCCTTTCTCCTGCGAGAAAGGGTCTAGGGGTGAAGGTCTTAGGATTTTCCACGTAGCATCACTTATTCACGGTCTAACGTACCTCAATATCATTTTCTGCTGCGATCGCAATGGGTATGTTGCGATCGCCCAAAGCCAATTCTTTCCTAATCTCGATCTAAACCTGATGGTCGAATATATCCAACCCGATCAAGAACCCGCAATGGTCAGAGCATGGCGCAAATTGGTCAGTAAGCATGATTAAAACCTAACAAGCTGTGGCGGCACGCTGCGCGTGCGCCACAGCTTGTTAGGTTTAATTATACTTGCCTAGTTACTTAGAAGCGATTTTCGTACTCGATTGATATACCTGTACCACCATTAGAACTGTAATTACCACGTAGCAAAATATTTGGGTCAACTCGATAACGAACAGAAAAGTTGGTAGGCTGTGTAGAGTCATTGATGATGCGCTGAAGGGCGACAGAAAAATTATTGCTAATATCGATCGCAGCTTCGGCAGACAATCCCAAAGTACCAGACCGACTACCTTCTGTCCCAGTTGTCACAGGACTGAGATTAAACTCAGCGAGATTTAGCGCGTCTCCGATCGCATCTTGTAAGAAGTTAAGTACCGTACCTCCCGCAAAGCTCGCCAGTGCTGAAGCAGGATCAGAACCTCCCTGCTGTTGTAAAACACCACCCCCGATTAGAGCAACAATTTCAGCTTGACTGCGTGGTGGACTACTGGAGAGGCGAATGTCAGGTATTAAGGCTGTCCCTGTGACCGTAGCCAACACCCTCAGGGTTCTTTGTGCGCCTAGATTGCTGATAGGCACTTCGTTCGGACTAAATAGATCATTAGGGCGATTAGAGTTAATTGGTACGCGGGTAATTTCGGCAACGGCTCCCGAAACTCGGACATTGAGAGTAGGATTTAGACCTTGAATAGGTCGAAATTCAACGGAGTTTTCATAGGAGCGATCAAGACGAAACCTAGTAGAAATAGCATTGAACTGTCCTCGCGAAATCTTGATCTTACCCTCTGGCTCTGGTTTCTGGAATGTTCCATTTACTACTAAGTCTCCTTCTCCTAAGAAGTTAAACAATGGAAAACGGGTGACTTGCATATTTTGCAATTTGACGGCAAGGCGATCAAATTTAAAATCTACGGTGTCATTAGAATTATCATCAGCAATAGTCAGATTAGGATCTGCATCATTGCCAATCACAAATCTACCATCACCCAACGTCACCTCACCTGTGAGAATCGGCTCTAACAGAGAACCTCTGACAATTACGCGAGTATTAAAGTTGTCAGAACTAAGGTCACGCACATTTAACTTTAACTTGTCAGCATTAATAGCCAGAGCCTGCTGATATTCAGGGCTATCAGGTTGCAACAAACCAGAGTTGCTAATTGGCAAGATTCCCATCAGGGCAAGCTTCCCTTCGCTGAAGTTACTGGTGACTTTGCTAACTAAGCGATCGCTATTAAAATCAATTTCTCCATTAACTTCTGTAAAATCCCCAGGTAGACCTGCGATTCTAATTAGGGCGTTGTCAATCAACATTTTGCCAGCGATTTGAGGATTTCTAAGAGTGCCATTTGCTCTCAGATTAATACTTCCTTTACCGTTAACCCATCGCACTGGCTGGTTAAAGATATTGATAAAAGCAATACCTTCATCTTTAACATTGAGCTTGACATCAAATAAACCTAATATTCCATAATTTCCTGAAGCAATAACTGATTCTTTATCCTTAACATTCATTGTGGCATTGAAATTAATATTCAGCTTTTCATAGACAAATTTAAGCCCAATAAAGTCTATGGCTTGTCGATTAACAGAGCCATCAGTGAGACTCATTTTGCCATCCACCTTCAGATCCAGCAACGTCATACCACTGATGGAGAGGTTTCCGTTAACTTTGCCAGTCAAGTCAAAGGGAATATTGCTAAAAAATGGTAGAGGTCTTAATGACTCAATGGGAAAATCTTTAAACTCTACTTCGCCACTCTGCTCGCGAAATCGGAATAGAGGATTGGTAGAAGGTGTGAGGCGGAGTCTGGCATTGGTAATGCGTCCATAACTTTGACCAGACTGCAAATTAGCATTGGCGATCGCAATTACACCATTGCCGTATCTGCCTTCGACTTGAATATTATCGACTGCAAATTTACCATACTCAAACTTCTCGCCAACTAGATCAAACCCAAACCGTAAACCTCGGCGCTGATTGAGATTGAAAGTGACTTTCCCCTTTACATCTCCTCGAAAGTCAGTAAGTGGCGGCAGATTAAAATTGCGATCGCTATCAACTACTTCCTGTTGTTCTTGACGCAGCTCAATTTGGGTGAGATATTGCAGTTGCCTGTATAGCGGCTCACCCATAAGCTTGATCGCTTCTAGGGGCTGCAATTGCGAAGCCCTATTTTTGACAAACGTAATCCCTTGAGTGATGTCCGTAATATTCACCCATTGCAGAGTTGCGAAGAGATCTTGCATCCGACCCTGAGTGATTTCCACTGCGCCCACAACTTGATCTTCGATATTAGGATTATAGGTGAGATTAAATTTGTACTCGTTGTTTGATTCATTTTGACGAATTAAGAGATTACCATCGCGAACCACAAAAATTCCATCACCATAGGCTAGCTTTGCTGTCGCCCGCTCAGCTACAACCCGCCCAAAACGCGGACGATCAACGGTTACGTCGCCGATCGCTGTGGGGCTTTTGCCAAAGTCTACGATCAGATTGCTAGATAGCGTACCACTTAAATCATTTTGTCCAGACAGCGAAGCGGCTAGAGCTAGAGGTACATTAGCGATCGCCACTTGCAAGCGGTTTGGATTGTTTTCTAAGCGCTTACCCGTTGCGATCGCATCACCAAGATTGACATTAAAGTCGATGGGGCGAAATCCCGCATCAAGTCTGGCTGATATGCGATCGCGCCGACCACGTAAATCCACATTTAATCCCTGATTGCCATCAAAATTAAGCTTACCTTCCAATCTTGGATCGAAGGCTAATTTATCAACGCGCAGTCCTGCTAGTAATAGATTGCCCGTAGCCTGTAAAACACTACCAAATCCGTTAAAAGCACCATTAAAAGCTAAGCTATCTAGTTCTAACTGGTTTACTTTTAGTTCTGCTACGCGCACACTGCCCTCTAGTCTTGGGGCGGAGAGATCGCCCGAAACAGAGCCATCAAAATCCAACGTTCCCCTTGAAGGCGTAACTATTCCTTGCTTCGCAAAAACAGATCCAAAGGAAGCCAAACTAACATTGTCTAACTGCAAATCTCCTGCAATTTTAAGTTTGTCAATGGCTCCTGCGAGATTGCCGCGAAAGTTAAATAGTCCTGAAGCTTGATTGGGAATTAGATTTGTTAGGGAAGCTAATCGATTGATATTAACATTGCGAGAAACTAGATCGAGGTTAATCCCTGCGATGCCAGTGGGTAGTTGGTTTGGATTGTTATTGGGAAATAGCAGATCAATCTTGCCATTGGCAGTTAAGTAATTCCCAACTAATAGGGAAGGAACTAATAAATTTTTGCCATCCCAATTTAAGTTAGCCGCGATCGCATCGGGTACTTCGGCTAGTCCCTGTGGCAAGCGCAAATTAGCATCACCTGTAATGTCAGCCAAGTTAAAACTTCCGCGATCGCTACGTAAATTGACGAGACCTTCGATAATTCCCTTTTGATTTAGGATGAAAGCCGATAATGGAATTCCATTACTGTTTAATTGGGAATTCCAAGCACCACTGACAATATTGTAAGTGCCTGCCAAGCCAATCTCGCCAATGGGGAACTTGATCAGAGTGTTGCGAATTGTCGCCAACCCATCTTCAAGAAATACTTCGCCCCGAGTAGGATAAAGGGCATTGGGGGCATCAATTTGAGCAAGAATTTGGGGATTAGCCAATGCGCCTGTGATTTGTAAGGAGCTATTGATTTGTCCGATCGCGATCGGCAACTTGGTGTCATAGAGCTTAGCAAAGTCTTCGACGACACCCACGACTCTGGATGTAAATATGACTTCTGCGGGCTGGTTTTTTTGGGCTAGACGAATCTGTCCTTCTCCCACAAGGTTTGCGCCTGTGGTGGTTGCTTGAACTTGCTTAATCTGTAACGTGTTTAAATCATTCAGTTCAATCGTGGCTAAAAAGCGATCAACCACGACACGATCAAAGCTCACAGTCTTAGGTGTTGTGATCTGCAAATTTAAGGAAGGTTTTTGGAGCGTACCTCTGAGTTTGCCTGCCAACTTAATTTCGCCTGCGATCGCCACAGGGGTCTTGATATCAAAGCTCTCAATCCCTTTAGCAAGGTCGAGAACGTTGCTGACAAAACTGAGATTAAAACCCTTCTGCTGATTAAAAGTGCCATCGACTTTAGTGTTTAATAAGCCATAGTTAGCTGTAAACTCTTTAAAAATCGCTTCATTGCCATCAAAGTCAATTTGTCCTGAAACATCAGTGAGCAGTTTGGTAAACTGCGGCAACTTGAATGCTCCATCACTAAGTTGAGCGCTAACCAACACCTTGGGATTTGTCTGTCCAGCCGTGATGATGAAAGTTGACACAGCATTTAGTTTACCCTTTTCGACGCTTAGCGGTAAGTTAACCGCAAAACCCTGCGCGGCGGCAATTTGTAGATCTTGAGATTGAATATCTACCTGTCCTTGCCCCTTGGTCAGATCCCAGTCAACCACAAAGTCGATGTTCCCCTTGTTGCCATCTTTGGCTGCCGTAGCGACTTCAATCGCTTGCTTGAGTTGGGCAGGATTTGGCGGATTAGCGATCGCGGCAATATTGGGCAAGGTCACCTGTCCTTTACCAGTCATTTTCAGACTTTGATTTTGGATGTCGGTAATCTTCCAATTACTATCAATCTGCACTTGACTGAGGGAAACTAGCTCGCCTTTCGCCACAGTTTGGACTGTCACCTGTGCATCACGAAACGTAACTGTCCGTAAATCTATGGAGCCATCTTCCCGATCAGGATCGGGTGGTGCGAGTTTGGGGAATTGGATCGAGCCTGATGCATCTTGCTTGAGAAATAATTGTGGCTGCTCGGCGATCGCGTCCAATCCAATTTGGCGGCGGGTGAGATAGCTCCACAGATCAACCTTAACCTCAATTGCTTCTACTGCTAAGAAGTTTGCCTCTTGAGTCGTTGGCGGCACAATCGAGCTGCCAAACCGAACACTCGTCCAGCCTACTCTCTCGACTTTGCCTAACTGTAAAGGACGTTTAAGAGCTTTGCTCAATTCAGTTTGGAGTACGGGAGATAGCTGCTCATTGATAAAATAACGTCCATACCAAAAAGCACCAAGGGTGGTTCCTGTTAGTGCGATCGCTAGACCAATGCCAACCCGCCGTATATTTTTAGCGAATGTTGACTCAGATGGTTCTTGCTGCGGTAATTGAGCCTGTCCCACAATATTCACTCCATAGATGCCCACACGACATCATTTTTGCATATCTTCTCTGGATACTCGCAATCGATTATGTTAGATCCGTAATTTTCATGTTATGGCTGTTGCCAATCTTGTTGGGACATAAAACCCAAAAGAGAGAGGCGGCGCTGCTCGCCGCCTCTCTCTTTTGGGTTTATATCAGTAGTGCCAGCTATATCAGCCTCAGTTATTTGCGATCGCTAATTGCTTGATTTAGCGATCGCAACTCCTGCAAGATCTCTTTGAGTAATCGATTGGTTTCATTTTGAGTCGTCTCTTGCACCTGAATCGTCACCTGTTTGATTTTCAAAACATCCCGCGCAAACCTTGACACTTCAGTTGGGTGAAATAAGAGAGGATCGCGATCGCTTTGGCGCAATTCAGGATTTAACCGCGTGGGATCATACGGTACATTTAGCAATCCCTTTACAGGATCAGTATTAGCATAGCGATAGATAGATGCCCGCGATCGCCCTAAAGCTTTTTGAATTTCTTCTACACTCATAAGACTGTAGACGCGATCGCTGGACAATTCAAATGTTGAGGCAGGTAAGGGCATGATCTTTCTTAATATTTCTGTCTTAATATTTCTATAAACACTTACAGCGCTTTGCGCTTTTAAAAATTTATCTGCACCACTAAAATCCTCAACAGGCTGTATACCAATAGTCGCATTTAGATGAGGTCGAGTGTAGATCTAAGCTTGACACTCAATTTTGCTAAGAAATACTTTTACATCCTGCATTGCTTCTAGCATCTGATTAACAATCTCATTGACCAGATCTAGCTCCTGTGGCTGCATTTTTTCTAGCCTTATTGACAAATCAATCAGTTGCGTAGCCCCCACATTACCACTAGCGCCTTTTATATGATGAGCAGCCTGAGTTACTCCTAAATAATGCTTTGCGGCGATCGCCTCACGTATTCCTTCAATCCTTTTACTATTATCTTCCACATATGCCTGTAGCACCTCAATCTCAAACTTTATATCACCCTCAGATATTTGCTTTAATTGCTCTAGATTTATAGGAGAGTTAGGTGATTGGCTCATGATAATGGCTATAGTGCAGACCTGATATTTGGTTAGGCTAACACAACATAATGCTAGAATTAGAAAGAATTGTAAAGATTTACAAAGTCGCCCAACTTTGATAAAAACTACTAAAAATCCTTTGAATTGAACCAAGCTCTTTGCGATTTTTCTATAATTAAATACTTATTCAAATACCTATAATAAAGACGAGTCTTACTGACAATGCGTATCATCTTAATGACAGGAAAAGGTGGGGTTGGCAAAACCTCCGTAGCGGCAGCAACTGGCTTACGTTGTGCCGAATTGGGTTACAGAACCTTAGTCCTAAGTACTGACCCTGCTCACTCTCTTGCCGACAGCTTCATGGTCGAGCTAGGGCATGACCCAGTAGAAGTACGCCCTAACCTATGGGGAGCAGAACTAGATGCATTACGTGAGCTGGAGGGTAACTGGGGTGCAGTAAAGCGGTACATCAGCGAAGTGTTGCAGGCAAGAGGCTTAGAAGGGGTTCAAGCTGAAGAGTTGGCAATTTTACCAGGAATGGATGAAATCTTTGGTCTAGTGCGCGTTAAGAGACATCACGATGAGAAAGAATATGATGTGTTGATTATCGACTCCGCGCCTACAGGAACAGCTTTACGCTTACTATCATTGCCAGAAGTTGCGGGCTGGTATATGCGGAAGTTTTACAAGCCATTGCAGGGGATGGCGCAGGTACTTAGTCCTGTGTTTGATCCGATTTTCAGGCGAGTTACGGGTTTCTCTTTGCCCAACAAAGAGGTAATGGATGCACCCTACGAGTTTTATGAGGAGTTGGAAGCTCTCGAAAAAATTCTTACCAACAATGCGACCACTACCGTCAGGCTAGTGACTAATCCCGAAAAGATGGTAATCAATGAGTCATTAAGGGCGCATTCTTACCTCAGTCTCTACAATGTCGCTACCGATATGGTGATTGCCAATCGGATTATTCCTGAAGAAGTCCAAGATCCATTTTTTAAAGCTTGGAAAGATAATCAAAAGCAATATTGCGAACAAATTCACCGCGATTTTCATCCCCTACCTATTAAGCAAATTCCCCTCTATGCTGAAGAGATGTGTGGAATTGCCGCCCTTGAGAGACTGAAAGAGACGCTATATGGTGAAGAAGATCCCTCACAGGTCTATTACAAAGAAAATACGATGCGCGTGGTGGAAGAAAATAAAGAATATCGTTTAGAGCTTTATCTTCCTGGAGTTCCTAAAGAAAAGATCGAGCTAACCAAAACTGGTGACGAACTGAACATTCGGATCGGCAACCATCGCCGTAATCTGGTGCTACCTCAAGCTTTGTCTTTACTACAAACTGCTGGGGCGAAAATGGAAGATGACTATCTAAAAATTCGGTTCTCGACACCAGTACAAAGCTCAGCAAAGCGATAATGCAAAAGAAAACCTAAAAAGCTGTGGCGCACGCTGCGCGTGCGCCACAGCTTTTTGAATTGCATTTTACCAAAAAAACTTTGAAAGCGTTGCTTCGCAACGCTTTCAAAGTTTTTTTGGGTTTGAGCGCTTTGCGCTGTAAGAATTAGCCACCACCTACGATCGTCACAATTTCTAGGCGATCGCCATTTTGAATAATCGTATTTTCCCAATTTTGACGATGTAAAATTTCACCGTTGTATTCCACCGCAACTAGGCGCGGATTTAGTTCTAGATATTTTAGAAATTCGATCATGGTGAGATTGGGCGTACAGGTACGCTGATCACCATTTACTTGCAGCATAATCATATTTTTATCTTGTTTTAAATTTGCGTTCAAACCCAAACCAATAAAAATTTTATAGCTGTCGCTATTTGATCAAAACCCAAAAGAGAGATGCGGCGCTCCTCGCCACATCTCTCTTTTGGGTTTTGCAACAAGACGCAACGCTTTTAAAATCTTTATTGGTTTGGGCTTGAGGATTACAAAAGAGTTAGCCAGGGGGCCAATCTAGCGATCGCCCACCTAACACATGGATATGCAAATGAAAAACCGTTTGCCCCGCCTCTGCGCCGCAGTTAGTAACGAGTCGATATGCTGTTAGCCCCTCTTGTGTAGCGACTTGATTGGCAACTAGTAACAAATGTCCCAGCAAAGATTGATCCGCCTCGGTCGCTTCACTCAGCTTGGGGATTACTTTTTTGGGAATGACTAAAAAATGTACTGGGGCTTGAGGATTGACATCACGAAAAGCCAATGCTAGCTCATCCTCGTAGAGAATTGCAGCAGGAATTTCCTTCCTAATGATCTTGCTGAAAATAGTTTCGCTCATATTATTTATACGGGATTTCGATATCCATTAAAGTACGAATGCATTACAGCGCTTTGCGCTTTTGTAAAACCCAGATAAATTTTTGGAAGTGCCGCGTCGCGGCACTTCCAAAAATTTATCTGTACCTTTTAAAGCCTCAATAGGCTGTACCAGTAAATACCAGTTCTGCTGGTCCCGTCATCAAGATGCGATCGCTCTCCTGTGACCAATGAATTTTGAGGTTTCCACCTGGAAGATTTACCGTACAAGCGCGATCGCATAGATCATTCAAAACTCCTGCAACAACTGTGGCACAAGCACCAGTGCCACAGGCTAAAGTAGCCCCTGCACCCCTTTCCCAAACACGCATCTTGACATAGCTACGATCAATAATTTCTACAAACTCAGTATTAGTTCGTTTAGGAAATGCAGGATGATGCTCAAAAAGAACTCCAATCTCAGCCAAATTAATACTTTCAACATCATCGACAAATATCATACAGTGAGGATTGCCCATGCTCACAGTCGTCACATTCCAAGTCTTTCCAGCAACTTCTAAAGGTACATTGATGACCTTGTGGTTGCTATCTCTTAAAGTAGTAGGAATCTCCGCAGCAGTTAAAAATGGCTTACCCATATCCACTGTCACCTGACCGTCAGCATCCATTTGAGGTACGATCAGTCCTGCTCCTGTTTGGATAGCATATTTACCTTCCGCAGTAGGAATTCCTAAATCCTGCATAAATTTGGCTAAGCAACGAATTCCATTACCGCACATTTCTGGCTCTGAACCATCCGAATTGTAAATTCGCATTTGATACTCATGGTTAGGCGCATTTAATAGAAAAATGACCCCATCAGCACCAATGCCAAAGTTGCGATCGCACCATTTAACCGCTAGGGCTGAAGAAATGATTGGTTCAAGAGCTTGACGATTATCAACTAATATAAAATCGTTGCCTAGTCCGTGATATTTGCTAAAAGCGACCGACATAAGATATTTCAGTGTATTTTTAAATATTATAGACTTCAACATCACTTCTGTTTAGCAGTATTTAGGAACAGTCGCCATGAAAAGATTAATTGTTTGCTGTGATGGAACTTGGCTAAATCTGGATAGTTCAGATGCGAGTAACGTTGTCAAGATCACCCAGTCGATTCGCAAAGCTGATGACCAAAATATCCAGCAAGTCCTGTTTTATGATCAGGGAATTGGTGCTGATGGAGGCTTCATCGATAGGATTGGTGGCGGCGCTTTTGGTTGGGGCATTGATCAAAAAGTTGAATCAGCCTATCGATTTTTGAGCCTAAACTATCATGAAGGTGATGAAATCTATTTATTTGGATTTAGTCGCGGTGCTTACACTGTCAGGTGTTTAGCTGGATTTATCTATTGTTCTGGACTTCTCAAGCGCCAATATATTCGCAAAACCAGCGAAGCATACAAGCTTTATCGCGATCGCGATGATTCTACAAAACCCAGTGGCAAGATTGCCACTGATTTTCGCGAAAATTACGGCGACCATGTATCAATTCGAGCATTATGCTGTTGGGACACAGTGGGTTCATTAGGTGTTCCAGATCTAGTTCCTTTTCTTCCTTTTGATGATTGGAATAATCAGAAGTACGAATTCTTCGACACTCAGGTCAATCGCTTGATTCAGAATGCTTTCCATGCGATTGCGATCGATGAAATTCGCAAATCATTTCAATCAACTCCAATGGAGCGTAGTGATCATGCTAATACTAATATTCAACAGCTTTGGTTTGTTGGCGATCATGGTTGTGTTGGCGGTGGTACAGACTCAACCTCTGGATTATCAGACATAACCCTCAACTGGATGATGGAAAATGTTGAAAATTTAGGATTAGCCCTTGATCGCCGCTACGTCGAAGCAAAGCTTAATCCTCGTTTTGATATTCCCTTTGACAATCAGCCGACTGGGGTATTTAAACTAGACGGAAGGGTTAGTCGCACCATAAAAGGTGATGTTTCAATTCTGCATGAGAGCGTCAAGCAGCGTTGGCAGGGAGATTCTGCCTACAGACCAAAGAATCTATCGCATCTAGAGAAATTTCTCAATGCATAATTAATCATGCTGCAATAAGGAAAACTTAAAACCCAAAAAGCTGAGGCGCACGCGCAGCGTGCGCCTCAGCTTTTTGGGTTTAGGCTTATCTCCAAAAGAGAGATACGGCGAAAGCTATATATTCATAGTGTCTTTAGACACGAATTGAGCTTAGAGGCTTAGCTTATGCTAAGTTGTTTTCCCAAACGCGAAAAGTATTTGCAATATTTTGGTGGAGTTAAGTTTATGAGCGCACAGAATCGCATTCCCGTTGGTATTATTGGCGCATCGGGATATGGTGGTATCCAATTGGTTAGACTGCTCCTAGAGCATCCGTTAGTAAGCATTACTTACATGGGTGGTAGCGGTTCTGTGGGTCAAAATTTTGCCGATTTATATCCTCACATAGCTCATGCCGTAGACTTGCCAATTGAAAACCTAGAACCTGAGGCGATCGCCGATCGCTGCAAAATTGTATTTTTATCATTGCCCAATGGTTTAGCTAGCAAACTTGCACCGAGGCTCTTAGCCAAAGGTTGCAAGGTCTTAGATCTATCCGCAGACTATCGGTTTACGGACTTACAGGTATACGAATCTTGGTATCAAGAGACGCGGACAGATCAAGAAATTAACGCCAAAGCTGTATATGGTTTGCCAGAAATTTATCGCGATCGCATTGCTACTGCTGATCTCGTCGGTTGTGCCGGTTGCTATCCGACGGCTAGTTTGTTAGCATTGCAACCTCTACTCAAACAAGGACTAATCGAGCCGAATACGATCATTATTGATGCAAAGTCGGGAACTTCGGGTGGTGGTCGTCAACCTAAGACTAATCTGCTGCTTGCCGAAGCTGATGGTTCGCTTGGAGCCTATGGTATTGCTAGCCATCGTCATACCCCTGAAATTGAGCAAATTTGTAGCGATTTGGCGGGGCAGGACGTGCTGGTTCAATTCACGCCACACTTGATTCCGATGATTCGCGGTATTCTCTCAACGGTGTATGCCAAATTGCGCGATCCAGGGCTAGTTAAAGAAGACGTTCTGACAATATATAAATCTTTCTACCGTAATTCTGAGTGGGTTCAAGTTTTGCCAAAAAATATTTTTCCTCAAACCAAGTGGGCTTTAGGGACAAATCTTTGTTATCTAGGTGTAGAAGTAGATGGACGAACGGGACGTGTGATCGTTGTTTCCGCGATCGATAATTTAATGAAAGGTCAGGCGGCTCAAGCTTTGCAATGCATGAATATTATGATGGGCTGGGAAGAGTCACTGGCTTTGCCTAGACTTACTTTCTATCCCTAGCGAAAAAATAGCAGTGCGTGGCAAAGCCACGCACTGCTATTTTTTCGGTAAAACCCAAAGAAGCTGATTCGCCCGCGAAGTGGGCGAATCAGCTTCTTTGGGTTTTAGATTATGTCCTGCTACTTAGTGCTATCTGTGCGATGATTATTCATATATATTTTGTCTTTAGGTTTTGTTGACTGTGAATACCGTCCGTACTGTTTCAGATACTAAAAAAGATTTTTATCTTGCTTTCCCTAAGCCAGTCAATCAGGTCTATCGACGGGTTGTAGATGAGCTTTTGGTGGAAATTCATTTACTTAAAGTCAATCAATCATTTGTTTATGACTCAATTTTTGCTTTAGGGGTGGTGACTACCTTTGATCGCTTTACAGTTGGTTATAAGCCCGAAACTGATCGCTTTGCGGTATTTCATGCCCTTTGTTCGGCACTTCAGTTTGATCCAGATCGGATTCGCCAAGACGCAACGACCTTGAGCGATCTAGCTGTGCGATCGCCCAATGAAGTAAAGACTCTGTTGACTACGCTAGAAACAACGACTGACCTTGAGCCACTAACAGAACAACTCAAGACGGTTTCGACTAAAGAGAACTTTAAATATAGCCGTCTATTTGGTGTGGGACTTTATGCTCTGCTAGAAATTAGTGATTTTGAGGCGATCGCAGACAGTACTAAGCGAGAAGAATTAATCAAATTAGTGGGAGATATTCTCAAATTTGGTAATGATCGCCTATCCAAAGATATTGACCTCTATCGCTCCAATCTCGACAAGATTGAACAAGCCCGTCAAATGATTGCGGACATGGTGGAAGCTGAGCGTAAAAAACGTTCTCAAAAAGAAGCTGCGGCTGCTCAAAAAACTTCAGAAACAGTTGCCAGCAACCCAGAAAATCAATAAAAAAGGCAGTGCTATGCACTGCCTTTTTTATGTCACATAAAGCGGTCGCTCACGTTGAGTGTCAGCCAAAAGCAACTCTAGTTCTTCCCACTGTTTATTTTTGATTAAATCAATAGTTAATTGCAGAGATAGTTGATATTCTTGCAGCGATCGCAATATAGCCTCCTGATTGTATTCTGCCATCAGACGACCAAGCTCAGGGCTGCCCCCACCCACGCGACTAGTATCGCGAAACCCAGAGCTTGCCAAGTTTTGAGCTAACTGTAAAACCCTTTGATCTTCTTGTTTTTGGCAGGCAGCGATTAAACTAGCGCTGATCATTACTGGAGCATGGCTAATCATGGCTACGGCGCGATCATGTTCTTCAGGAAGGCATTCGTAAATACGCATCCCTACCGATTCCCACAGCGATCGCACCTTTTCTACAGCCGCTATATCGTCATTAGATGTAATTACACAAGGGCGATCGCGAAATAAGTTAGGCTCGGCGGCAGCAATACCCTGAAAAGAAGTACCCGCCATCGGATGACTACCCACAAATCGTTGATTATATTTTTTGCAAATTTCTGACGCTGGTTCTACAATCAACTCTTTGACTGAGCCAACGTCAGTAATAATTATCTTGGCTGGCAGTTTAGGAGAAAGCGCGGCGATAGTTGGCAAAATAGCGGCGATCGGTGTGCAGATTACGACAATATCGGTTTGCTCAAGGATTTGATTGGGAATATCCTCAATGCTTGAGCTGGCGATATTTACAGAAACGATCGCTTCAGCTTGTTTGCAAGTCTTAGGACTACGACTGATCCCCCAGACATAGTTGTCATTTTGCGCTGCGGCAAGCAAATCTAAACCTAGTGAGCCGCCAATCAAACCTAATCCAACGATACCAATATTCATAAAAGCCTCCGACATCATAAAGGGGTGCGATGCACCCCTTTATCTTCTAGAACTTGCGAAGATCAATTCCTGCTTCTTTAGCAAATGCTGATAGTCCTTTCTTTTGCAAGGTTTTGATTGCTTTGGTAGAAATTTGTAATTTTACAAATCGCTTTCCTTCTTCCCACCAAATTCTCTTATCTTGTAAGTTTACTTGTTGTAAGTGCTTGTGGCGCTTATGTGAGAAAGAGATCGATACGGCATTATTAGCTTTTTTGCCTGTTAGTTGGCATACACGACTCATGATACTAGTCTCCTATTTTTAGTCCAGTCAAATATAGTACAGCCTTAAAGCATACTTCGACAATACCTAGAGACAAAAATAAACCCCAAAGGATTTGATGCGATCGCTTCGCGATCGCATCAAATCCTTTGGGGTTTCAGGAGTAGTTAACAGTGCTTTTACTATGTCTAAGTAGGTAGGCGTAAACCAAAAGCCAAAAGCTGAGGCGCACGCACAGCGTGCGCCTCAGCTTTTGGCTTTTTAAGTTTTCTTTTGTTTACATACTTACTATGTCTAACTTGTGAGCTAAGCTCAAGACTATGTACTTTCTAGATTTAATCCATGACTGATAAGGCAAAAATTCCTGTCGTCGTCTCTGGGGCGACAGGTAAAATGGGACAAGAAATTATTAGAGCGATCGCACAATCACCAGACATGAACCTCGTCGGCGCGATCGGTCGGAAGCATATCGGTGAAGACATCGGCGAAATAATCGGGATTGGTGAATTAGAAATACCTGTGACCAACAATCTCGAAGTTGTGCTTGCTCAAGCCGCCCAAGAGTCACAGTTACCCGTGATGATTGATGTAACGCACCCCAGTATTATCTATGACAATATTCGCTCAGCGATCGCCTACGGAGTCCGCCCTGTAGTGGGAACAACGGGGCTAAGTGAAAAGCAAATTGAGGAGCTGGCGATTTTTGCGGACAAGGCAAGCACAGGCTGTATCATTGCTCCCAATTTCTCTGTTGGCGTAATTTTGATGCAACAAGCGGCGATCGCCGCCGCTAAATATTTTAATCATGTCGAAATAATCGAACTGCACCACAACCAAAAGGCTGACGCACCGAGTGGTACAGCCATTAAGACGGCGCAAATGCTCTCAGAACTTGGCAAATCTTTTAATCCACCCCAAGTTGCAGAAAAAGAGCATCTAGCAGGTGCAAGGGGAGCTATCTGTGGTGAAAATATCCGCATCCACAGTTTGCGCGTCCCTGGTCTAGTGGCCCGTCAGGAAGTAATTTTTGGGGCGATAGGAGAAACATTAAAGATCGAGCATAATGCTAGCGATCGCACTTGCTATATGGCGGGAGCAATGCTTTGTATCCGCAAAGTCTTGGCGCTCAAATCGCTTGTTTATGGTTTAGAAAAGTTGCTTTAGTCAAAATCAAGATGTCTCAGCAGTTTTTATAGCTGTCGCCAAGTGAAATACAGCGCTTTGCGCTCAAACCCGAACCAGTAAAATTCGTAGTACATATCAAAACTAGTAAACGAGTTGCGGCGCAAAGCGCCGCAACTCGTTTACTAGTTTTTGATAAACAAAAAAAGCCTTTGCACAGCAAAGGCTTTTTTTGTTTATCAAGAATACCCCCAGGGGAATTCGAATCCCCGTCGCCTCCGTGAAAGGGAGGTGTCCTAGGCCTCTAGACGATGGGGGCGTGTTCTTGACCTTTATTAAGATACATACTTAAGTGAAACTTTGTCAACACTTAAGCCAGATTATTTAATTTTTTTGTTAATCTGTCACTTACTCCCTTCCCAGCATAGGACTAGACATTAAACCCAAGAAATTATCGTTGCGGCGCGGAGCGCCGCAACGTCTAATCTTTCACTGGGAAGGGAGTATATAGGCTAGGGCGAATCCCATAGTTGCGATAGCGCCAGTAGTCCTCCAAAATTTGGGCGTGATCAAAACATAACTCGATTGGGCTTTGCCATGCAGTAAACAGACCAACAGATTTAGCATCATCGGCAGCTTGAGGCTCGCCAATCGCTTCAGCAAGGTAGACGGCGCTGATTGTATGCAATCGACTATCGCGCTTAGGATCGGAATACAATCCTAATAAATCAATTAATTTCACTTCCAAGCCAGTTTCTTCTTTAGCTTCACGGATCGCCGCATCTTCTAAACGCTCTCCATAATCGACAAATCCACCCACGATCGCCCAGCCATACGGTGGATTTAATCTTTCAATGAGGACGATTGGTTGATTGGGGCGATCGCGCAGGGAAATAATGATGTCAACCGTTGGAACTGGATTTCGATAGGTCATTTGGAGGGTAATTACAGCTACAAAATTCAGTTTAACGCTAGGTTATGATTAATTTTAATAATTTAAATCTATATAAATATCTCTAAAGGGAATAAAACTTCTGAATTTATAAATCTCTATTAGGTATATAGATTTGGGTTTTGCTAACTCAAAGATACGTTATAAGCGTTAATCGGCATTACTCGGCAGGAGATTATTTCTTTGATTCCGATCAGTATAGAAATTGTGGAAGGTAATCCGAATCTTGCCTCTCTCTTGGGTTGGCATTTGCAGCAGATTGGCTATTCGGTATTTCAAGCAATTAGTTGTCAACAAGCTAAGCTCGTCTTTCAAAAGCAGCAGCCTAGCTTAGTGATTTTGAGTACTGATTTGCCCGATGGTGACGGAATAGAGCTATGCCGTTGGCTTCACAAACAGCGAAGTTCTCTAATATTTATCGTATCTTCGCGCGTCAACGAATCTGACATTGTGGAGGGCTTAAAAGCGGGTGCGGATGACTATTTGACCAAGCCTTTTGGAATGCAGGAGTTTTTGGCAAGGGTGGAAGCTCTCACACGCAGACTGCGTACTTCAGCACCGCTAGCTTGTCTAGACTATGGCGTACTAAAAATTGATCTGGTGCAGCGCCAAGTAAGGCTGAAAGGCAGTGCGATCGACCTTACACCGCAGGAGTTTAGCTTGCTCTATGTGTTGGCACAGTCTGAGGGGCTAGCTTTGAGTCGTGCTGAGCTTTTACAAAGAGCATGGCCAGATGAAATCAATAATCCGCGTACTGTTGATACCCATGTTTTGTCGTTGCGAAAAAAACTAGAGGTTGATCCACAGCAACCAAATTTGATCCAGACTGTCCGCAATATTGGCTATCGATTTAATCCTGAAGCGCTAATACGATCGCCATTACGTCCAAATCCTCAAAGCCCAAATATGAGTAATAGCGATCGCCCACCACAATTTACAGCTCCGCCCAGTCGTTCTTTTGCTAAGTACTAAAATAAAGTGAGTTGTATGGCGAAGCCATACAACTCACTTTATTTTAGTTTTGATGACTTTATGGCGACTGTGACGATTATTGGCTGCGGCGTAGTTGGCGCAATGTTAGCGTATAAATTACGCAGCACGGGTCTTGATGTGGAAGTGGTGGAAGCTAATTCTCGTCCTGCGATGGTTTCGACAGGTGCGGCTTTGGGTGTCCTGATGGCAGCCTGTAGCTCCAAAGCGAAGGGGGATTTGGTCGATTTACGGTTAAAAAGCCTGAGCAAATACGATCGCCTAATCGCAGATCTACGGCAGCAAACTAATTTAAGTATTCTCTACAATCGTAAAGGGATTTTGAATTTGTATCGATCGCAGGCAGCCGAAACAAAATCGCGATCGCTAATTGAGATCCGCAAAGAGCAAGGCTTTGAGCTGCAATGGTTGGAAGGTATTGATATTTCGCAAAGATTTCCCCACTGGCAAGCTGATGGAGGCTTATTTAGCCCCTGCGATCGCGCGGTACATCCGACTCAATTAGTCAATGCGTTGGTGGCGGCAGCTAGCCTTGATGGGGTTAAGTTCCATTGGAATACATCAATAAAAAGTTTGCAAGATATATCTAGCGATCGCATCGTAATTACCGCAGGTATGGGTGCTAATAAATTGCTGACTGAGGCTTTGGGGAAATCTAATTTATTGCAACCAGTTGGTGGGCAAGCTTTGTTAGTGGAATGTCCCGATCTTAATTTGTCTGAAGTTGTCCATTTTGAGAATGAGGATGGCTCAGATGTAAATGTTGTGCCACTGGGTAATGATCTCTATTGGCTAGGTGCAACCGTAGAATTTGAATATGATCAATTGCCCTCTGTTGCCAATGAGAAGCTACTTTTAGATCAAGCGATCGCATGGTGTCCTTTATTTAAGGATGTGAAGGTCTTGGAAACATGGGCTGGCGATCGACCCAGACCACAGGGAGCGCGAGCGCCAATCTTGGGCTTTGTTCCAGAATATCCGCATATCTTAATTGCTACAGGGCATTATCGTAATGGGGTGCTAATGGCTCCTGTGACCGCAGAGATTACTCGCGATTTGATCCTAAATGGCGATAGCGACTTGCCTTGGCGACCTTTTTCTCTTTGAGGTTTTCAGCGCCTTCGGCGCTGAAAACCGAATCAGTAAAATTTGTAAAAGGGTTGCTTCGCAACCCTTTTACAAATTTTACTGTGGTTCGCTTGATTGGAAATAGCTGTAAGTAGTTACGCAAAAGAAAACTTAAAACCCCAAAAGCTATGACGCACGCGCAGCGTGCGCCATAGCTTTTGGGGTTTATTTGGAGACAGATCTCAAGCTAGAAGGCTGACCCCAAATGATCTTTTCATGAGTATAGACAACCATTCCTGGCTTCGCTCCTTTTGGTTTAAATACATACTTAGGAATAGTACAAACAATCGGAACTTGATCACTCTGCCTAGCGCGACTGTAATAGGCGGCATAATTTGCCGCAGTCTGCAGGTCTTGATCATCGGCGATCGCCCCCGCAGGTAAGCGTAGTAAAACATGGCTGCCTGAGATCTCTTGCGCGTGTAGCCAAAGATCGTATTCTCCTGCAATGCGAAATGAGATTAAATCATTTTGATAATTATTCCGACCTACCCAAATTTCAAATCCATTGGCGGTTGTGAAGCGATGGCAATCGGGAAGTTCTTCTTGTTTACTGCGATTACTTTTGTTTTTGCTACCTTTGCCATGATTTTTGATGTTCTTTTGACGTGATGCATATTCAGCACTAACTTTGAGATAACCTTGCTGCGTAAGTTCGGCGCGTATTTCTTGTAAAGCTGAGAGTTCGATCTGTTCCAATAGGCTCACAGTTGTCGAAACTTGTTCTAAATAAGCGATTTCCTGCTGTACTGATTCTAAAAGTGGCGCGATCGCGATCGCTGCTCGTTTTTGTTTTTGATGTTTTTTATAAAAAGATTGAGCATTTTGGGCTGCGTTTAAAGTTGGGTCAAGGGGAATCTTGATTAGCTCGCCTGAATGGAAGTCGGGCAGCATGATATCTTTCATGCCAACTTCCCAAAGATGCAAATGTGCCATTAATAAATCAGCTTTATTCTTAAATTCATCGGCTTGCGCTGATAATTTCAAGCGATCTAGAAATTCATTCTCTTTAGTATTTAATTTGGCTAGTTGATTGAGAATTGCTTGGCTGATCTGTTGGTGTAATTGTTGGAAAGCGATCTGTCCAGTTTCTTGAGAATAATAGCGATCGCAAAATTCATTAACTAAATAAATATCTTCTTTTTGGCTCTGCACCTTATCTTTTAAAGAGCTAACAAAGCAGTTTTGTGAAGAGCGAATTAGAGCATAGCCTTTTTCTTCTAGGTGTGGATGGAATTTTTTTTGCTCAATAGAGGTTAACCAAACTTGCCAAGCATCATATAGAGACTTCCATTCACTTAGACTTAAATCTGTCACATTCTTCTCACCACTCACTAGTGCGATCGCTAATAGCGATCGCACCAGTGAAGAACTAACACCTCGATAATTACTTAATAAGTTACGTTTAATTTCTTTGGGAATGAGGATTAAGCGATCGCGCCATGAGTCAAAAGATTCATTTAGGCTAGGAATTGCTTCGAGTAATGCGGGTGGTAATTCGTAGCGATCGCCAGTTTGGATCGGGCGAACTCGCGACTGTTTACTGCTGACTTGGTGCGCGGCGGTAACAATTTCATCATTAGCATTTACTAAAATCGCATTGCTATACTTACCCATCACCTCTAGATACAAATGCCACTGCACCTGATCGTCTGGTCTAGTCGCAAATTGCAAATCGACTACGCGCTCCCAAGGACTGGTGAGTTTGACCGAGACTAGGGCAAATCCTGCAACTTGATGCAAAATCTGTTGACTAAAGGTGAAGGTGTCAGGCTGCTTAGGAGGAGGAGCGCATAAATGCAACCTTGCTGACTGCGGATGCCAAGATAGCAGTAGCCATTGTTTTCTTTCAAGAGTGCGTAACTGCAAATGAATAGTATGGCGATCGCTCTGATGCACCTGCTCCAACCTCGCAGGCACGCAGGCGTTATTTAGCTCATGGGTCAGAGCCACAAGTGTTGTTAGGTCGGCAGGTTGCATTTTTATTACTGTACTGAAAGGTACTTAAGGTGAAAAAAATAGAGCGAGCGCTCTGCGCTCACTCTATTTTAATTAATGGACGCTTTACGTCTTAATAAACTAGCTTGGAATTACTTCTCTGGCTCAGTGCGAGGACGGATTTGCTCAGCTTCTGGGCAATCATCAGAAACAGGAATATCGTGGGATGACATCCCCGCTTTTGTAAAGGAAGACAGTCTCTGGGTCACCGCACCTATGCTCTCCAGCCTGACCATTTCTTCCCAAGAACAAACTTCTTCGTCATCTTCAGTTTCATAACGAATTGTTACCACATCTCCCTCAATATCTAATATTTTGGCTCTTTCTAGCCAACGTCCCTGATCCCTCAGGTAAATCCAAACATCGCTCTTGGCTTCACAAAGTTGATAAATTTTGCGATGTAGCATTCGCTTATGTCCTCAGGGTTACATAATTTTTTAAGATTAGAGCATACCGCAAAGGGTAAAAATTCTAACCTTTTCTATTGTAAACGACTATACAAACATTTGAATAAAAAAGTCATTTCTCATATTTTTAGACCCATAAGGCTAGAAAACGCAAAGATTACAGACCTCGACTTCACTCAGACGACGACTGAGCTGCTGCCTGATCGGAGCCGAAGCCTCTCTCATTTCTAAATCCTTTACTTGTCTTATTAACTGGTTGATTTTGTTGTTTAAAACTATCTGACCTTTGCATCAAAATTGCAAATGCGATGAGCGTACCGACAAAAGCAGCACCAACCAATATTCCTGCCCAAAACTTCCATGAATTGTTTGTAAAATCTTCAACTTGATCACCTTGAAGATCTAAAGCTTCCTGACTTTTAGAATGTTCTGTGTTCAAAGCATTGATTTCAAAGTCAAGTAATTTCTTTTTAGGTAATGGCGCAATTAGATTGTTAGCGTCAATAACTATAGACTGACGAATGCGTCTACCCGAAACATCAAGCTCAAACCACTGTGAATCATGGCGCATGGTAAATTCTAATTTTGCTGGTAATCCATTAAAAGACTTCACACAGTTACCTGCATCATCATAAATAGAACCCTGTTCAGCAATGATTTGATTTTCATTGACTACCTCTGCAAAAATCTGCGTCAAATTAGTCATTTCACTGGCAATTTTATAGTCCCAAATATCAATATCTAAACCACTATCAAAATCATCCAATTCTTGAAGCTGATAACGGTCAACATCATTGCCAATACCAATTAATACTAATTTTAAATAGCTTCTTTTACCTATGGCAATCTCTAAAGCTAATTCTTTGGTATATGTTTTTACCTGTTCTAAGTCATCAATCCTGCCATCGGTTAAAAATATATAAATACCCCGTTGAGCCAAGTTATGCTGATTTACAAAATAAACGATCGCAGGCAAAAGTTTAGTCGTCTTGCCAAGTTGAAATGTGGCAGGACCAGAAATTAACAACTGCTGGCAGCTAAGCGCATCAAACTCACCTAAGACTTGGATTTCTTCACCCTTGCCACAACCCCAATAAATTAATGCGGTTTTACCTGTTGCATCTAGATTTTCTGCTAAGTATTTAGTAAAGTCCTGAACTAAAGGCTGCAAGATATTTTCTGTAAAATTAACTGCATAGCCGCGATCGCACATCTCCGCGAATGCATCACGTTGGATCTTACGGATTGGCTCTCCGTCTTCCATATATGACTTCAATCGACCTTGCTTGATGTAGTCAGTCAAAAGATACGGATCAACCCTCGCCTCTACCTTACGTCCATAGGCTCGCTTCATTGAGGCACTAGCATCTAGGGCTAGCCCTGTACGCCAACCTTCAGCAAATTTCCCTTGAGGCTCCATCGCGATCGTTAGCTCTATCCGACATTGCGAAGATCCAGTTGCTTCTCGAAAGATATTTATCTCTCCAAATTCCGCTTCTACTAAATTAGAAGGCATTTGGAAGCCCTTTATTTTATTTTGCATATCGGTCTCGTTTGTTAAGTCTCGTGATTGCTAATCGATTCCAGTAGATCACTCAAAATCTACAACATCTTGCCATTCCTCAGATTTTTGTATCTCATCGCTAGCGAGCAATGGTTCTTCAGAGCTTCTAGGGAGAGCTTCGGTAATATCTTGGGTTACAGTTCCTCCCGAAAATTCTAAAGTAAAAGTAGTCGAACCCGCAGGTAGATTAAAGCGCATCAGTGCAGGCACACCAAAGTTATACTCTTCACAAACTGTCCCAACCTGATTGAGAATGCGACCATAATTGGTGACAATCGTTTCAGAGGACACAAATTCCTTGAATATTTGTTCCAAAATATTAATATCATCCGCAATTTGGTAGTCCCACAGATCAATATCTCGCCCTGCATCATCCCTAATAAAACTACCTTCAAACATATTGTCTAGCTGTTCGAGTTGCTTTTCGTCAATCTCTTTGCCAACACCGATTAATAGAAATTTAACAAAAGGCTTTAGGTTGTCTGCAATCTCTAAAGCGTACTTAAAGCAATATTCCTTTACATCTTCAAGATCTTCAATAATGCCATCAGTAATAATTAGACAGATCGCCGCAGGTTGTTTACTGCCAATCGCAGGAGCATTGCTGTATTTGTTGATGAAGTAGGTAATTGGTGGCAGCAATTTGGTTCCTGTTCCCCAAGAAATTTTCGGTCCCGTGAATGCGAATTTTTCAATCTCATCTCCACTAAAACTACCAAGGTCTTCAATTAATTCGCCTGCTGCGCCACAAGCCCAGTTAATTAATTCGACTTTGCCTGTAGCCGAGAAGTTAGCCAGATATTTGACCATCACTCTTGCCACTGGCTCAACGACATTACTAGTGACAGATGCGCTGGCAAAAAAGCTACTGACAACGCCACTAATGCCATACATTTTTTTCATGGAAGCGGAGCCATCTAGAGCTAGACCAACCCTAGCACCCTCAATATCTGGAACCATGAGAATAGTTGCAACGATGTCAATCTCTCCATTGTTTTGAGGATAGACATTAATTTCACCAAAGGGTTGAACGACATTTTTTAATTGCATACTCGGATTCTTTGATATTTCACTCTCAAATAGTAGTACCAAAACACGAAATGGTATTGCCATTTTGGATTTTGCCTAGCTGTTGCCATCATCTCAAAACCCAAAGAAGCTGATGCGCCCGCGAAGCGGGCGCATCAGCTTCTTTGGGTTTTACGTTCACTTGTTGTTCACACTTTTTAAGATGGCGATCGCTTCTTGCTGATTGCCGTCCCATGCCCACATCACCGCTGTCCATCCATTACGGTCTTGGGCGTTTAATCTTGCACCCCTAGCAATTAGCGATCGCACAATTTCGCTATCACCTTGACCCGCTGCCCACATTAACGGAGTCCAGCCATATTTATTGCGTGTGTTAGGGTTTGCCCCCGATGCTAATAAAAACCTTGCCACGTCAGTGTGCCCATTCATCACTGCCCATAGCAAAGGTGTCCATTCATCTTGATCCTTAGCATTGACATTTGCTGATTGAAAAGTTAGCGATCGCACCTTAAGAAGATTGCCATTCTTCGATGCTGCAAGTAATTGATTATCTAAATCTTGTTGGCTTTTTAACGATCTAGCTGAACTACTTGCTTGATCACCGAAAGGAGTTTCTGTCGCAAGACTTTGGGGTGCTTCTTGAGCATAACTATTACTGCTGAGGGATAAGGCTAAACTAGCTGCCAATAAAAATGTGCAACTCCTCATTAATATATGCATATCTATACCTCTATCTCAAGATCGAGTTAGAGTCTATGCACATAGGTAAAGATAAACTAGCGCAATTCTGCGGAGGTTTGGCAAGCCATGGCTTGCTATTGCTTTACATTCCCAAAAAGAAAGGCAATGCGATCGCATTGCCTTTCTTTTACCCTTGACGAGCTTTGAACTTAGGATTTGACTTACAAATGACATATATTCTGCCGCGACGACGTACAATTTTGCAGTCCTTATGGCGAGTTTTTGCCGATCTGAGGGAGCTAACGACTTTCATGGATTAATCCCTAACGTTTACTTACTAATTAAAATTTTTCACACGGCTTACAACTCTAACATCATTGCTAGTTTAAAATCCACACTTTTTAGTGATTTATAGCAATTAGAGCTGTCGCCAATTGTGTCAGGACAAAACGGGTGACAGCTATAAAACCTAGAGAAATTTTTAAAAGTGCCGCTTCGCGGCACTTTTAAAAATTTCTCTAGATTTTACAAAAGCGCAAAGCGCTGTAAGTAGATACATCAGCTTATTGTGAAAGCCTCTGTTAAATTGCCTATAAGGTTCAGGTTTAGCCAATCCAATGCTATGCTTGCAAGCATAAATTCGCCTAATTCCAATACTTAACTTTATTCATGTAATGCTGCATCCAACTGCCATTCCTTACTTGGTCGCCTTTGCCGTTTCTGCGATCGTGGTCTGGTTAGGCACACCGATTATTCGACACTTTGGACTAAAAGCGGGATTGGTCGATCAACCCAATAGCCGCAAGATGCACACAACCCCTGTAGTTAGAGTTGGGGGAGTGGCGATCTTTTTGGGGAGCGTCACTGCATTGTTGCTGGTTTGGGGTGCTGGCTGGTTTGGTATCTTGCCACAAACCAGAGAATATGAAGTTTGGGGCGTAACTATCGGCGGAGCCGCCTTTTTCTTAATCGGATTTGCCGATGATTTGTTTAACTTACCGCCGCTGCCACGATTGATTGCTCAACTGGCGGTATCCGCCGCCGTGTGGCGTGTCGGCGTAAGAATTGACTTCATATCTGTGCCTTGGATTGGCATTATCAAGTTTGGTTGGCTGAGCTTGCCAATTACAATGGTCTGGCTATCGGGTATGGCAAATGCTATTAACTGGATCGACGGACTGGATGGACTTGCCGCAGGCGTAACGACGATCGCCGCCGCGATCATTTTGATTACTAGTTTGTTTATGCAGCAGCCAGCCGCCGCTTTAATTGCCGCCGCGCTTGCTGGTGGTTGTTTGGGTTTCCTGCGCTACAACTTCAAGCCCAAGAGTTCTGCTGAGATATTTATGGGAGATGGTGGGGCATATTTCTTAGGGTTTACTCTTGCGGGGGTAAGTATCATCGGACTAGTCAAGGCAGTCGCAACTGTTGCCTTGATCTTGCCCTACGTGATTTTGGCAGTGCCAATTGTGGACGCGACTATGGTGATTTTGCAACGTCTGGCTAGAGGCGAGTCACCGATGGCAGCAAGTAAAGAACATTTGCACCATCGCTTAGTTCAAGCAGGCGTATCCAAGCGTCTTACAGTTTTGTTTATCTATGCGCTCACGCTATGGGTGGGCAGTATCGCGATGGCAGTGTCGGGAATGCCTGCGGGTGGAACCTACGCTGCTATTAGCACTGTGTTGATGATCTATGCTTGTTGGAAAGTTTCCCAAAGAATCAAAGCCAAAGAGTTGCGATCGCGAAAAGAACAAGCAACACCAGAAAATCGATAAGTAGTCACTCCCTTCCCAGAATTAGCGGTGCGGCGCTTCACGCTGCACCGCTAATTCTGGGGTTTTGTTGTGCTTTATCTACTTAGTTTGGGGAAAACCATGCTGGACTTGCAAAAACTAATCGGTCAAATGCAAGGAATGTCTGAGCAGTTGCAGAAAGAAGCGGCTCAGTTAGCTGTCAAACTTGATCGCGCTGAAGCCGTCTTTCTTGAGGCGCAAATAGAACAAGAATCACTCAGTCAAAAGCTAAAGCAGTTTCGCGATCGCCTCGTTTTCAATTGTGCGATCCCGTGCGAGCCTCTAACTCAAAAACAAACGATCGCACCTACCACCACAGCCCACAGCGTATTCGCCACCGATGGCTCACAGATTGCTCCTAGCCGACACGAAATCGCTTACTGTTATTTGATCAATATTGGCAGAGTTGCCATACATTACAATTCAGGGCTTTATCCATTACTCGATAATATTCCTGAAGTATTTTATAAAGCAGAAGATCTCTACAAGGCTCGACAATGGGGAATCCAAACCGAACAATGGATGACGCTGAGGCGCACAATATCAGAAGTCGTGGCACTTGCCGATATGGCGATCGCACAGGTGCAAAAATCAAAAGTCCCCACGCTTGCCTTTACAGATGGTGCATTAATTCATTGGGAATTTGACGAGATTCCTGCCGAAGCGCGATCGCATCTTTTACCAGATATGCTCGCGGCATGGGACAAATTGCGATCGCAACAAATTCCCTTGGCAGGCTATATCAGCGCTCCCCGCACCGCCGAAGCAACAAATTTTCTGCGTTTACAGCTTTGTCCCTTTGAGCAACCTGACTGCTCAACTCATTGTGCCAGCAATATCCTAGACTTAGCTCCATGCAGCCAGATTCAGCCCCTACGCGATGGGGCCTTCTGGAATCGCATCTTAAATGTGGGTGAATGTAGTCCGATGTGGCAGAGTCAGGCTCGTATATTGCAGGAATATGGAGCGCATCAGGTTTACTTTTGTTACCTTCATGTTGGTACAGAAATCGCGAGGATCGAGATGCCTGCTTGGACTGCTCTAGACTCTGAACTGCGATCGCAAGCTCTATCAATCATTCTGGCGCAGGTACAGAAGGGTTATGGCTATCCTATAGCTTTAGCGGAAGCTCACAATCAAGCAGTAGTTACGGGCAGCGATCGCCGTCGTTTTTTTGCAGTTTTAGAGCAGCAGATGGTGAAGTCTGGATTACACAATGTGACCACTTCCTACAAAGAGTCCCGCAAGCGCAGCAGCATAGCTTAGTATGGCTGTCGCCACTTGTGTTAGAACAAGCCAAAACCCAAGGAAACTAAGTTGCGGTGCGAAGCGCCGCAACTTAGTTTCTGGGTTTTATGTCTTAATACAGTCGGCGACAGATATAAATACAGCGCTTTATGCTTTTGTAAAATCTAGAGAAATTAAGGTTGAGTGCCAAGAATGCCCGACTCACGAAGTATTCTTTGGGGCATCAGAACCCGTTGTAATTCAGATTTGAATTGGCGAAGACTTATAAAATTTTGTAAATCAGAGGCATATTTATGCAAAATACTCGTCTTAGCACAATCGTGAATACTAGAGCTGGTCAATTGGCGAGATGGTCTCGCAACCCTTGGCGGCGGATGTCCTTAAATTTGATTGGACTTTTAGGGGGATTTTTTTTAGCGTCCGTAATTTCAACAACGGCTGGGGCTAAGTCGGAACTAGATATTATTGCCGCAGGGATTACTCTGCTGGTTGTCGAGATCATCAGTAGTCTTACCTATAGTCCTAGACGATTAGTTTTAGATGACGGTAGCCAAGCTCCTCGGCTTTTGACTATCGAGATTCTTAACTCGATCAAGATTGGCATCATTTATGGCTTGTTCTTAGAAGCGTTCAAGCTTGGCTCCTGAGTTTTGTGAATTTAATTTGAGCTTGAAAGGGTACAGAGAAATTCTTGAAAGTGCTGCTTTGCGGCACTTTCAAGAATTTCTCTGGTTTTTATAACACCGCAAAGCGCTATGTTAGTTGCGGCGATGGGTAATTTGATCAGCGTAGTCAGCGATCGCGGTTGGCATCGAAGAGCCAGTCAAAATAATATTTACCTTAGAAGCACGCTTTTCTAAGATCTCTAACAATTCCTGCTCACTAACTAGCGATCGCTTAATTAGCAAATTGACCTCATCAATAATTATCAAGCTAGCTGTAGCTGTGGCGATCGCAGTTTTGGTATATTCCCAAATGTCTAATACCGCCGACTTCTCTACATCGGTTAGATCTACGTCTTCTTTAGATAGATCGCGCTGAGCTTCACAGCGAAGCCATTCTAAGTTTTCGACTAACCGCCGAGGATTGCTCAAACCCTGATTAATTCCTGTCTGAAAAAGCTGTACCAACAAAACTTGTGTGCCTTGACCTGCAATCCGTAACCCTTGAGCAAAAATGTCTGCATAGAGAAGTCGCTGAGGTGCAATGAATACCTGCACATTGCCTTGGATTTGTTTCACTAGAGTTGTGGTTTGAGGATTGTATTTGACATTGATCTCAGTCTTACTAATTTGCGCTGCCATAAACAAGTCTAGTGTTCTAATTTGCATAAGTTATCATATCAGACACTAAATGTATAGGTAATAGCTGTATGTCTGTCCTAACAAACAGTCTTTTGGTTTGTTCTCAATCTGCTGTAAGACATTTGGCGACAGCTATAACAGCGCAAAAAAGCTGAAAATTTTAGCGCTTTTGGCTAACTAAGGATTCTTTGGTAACGCACCAAACAAAATGAGGTAAAGACATCATTCTTCGCCATCGCCAAGGCTCTTGATAAAGGCGATATAGCCACTCAAGATTGTTATCTCCTAGCCACTTTGGAGCGCGATTCTTCTTGCCAGCCCAGATATCAAAACTACCGCCAACTCCGATCCATATTGACTTAGGGCAGAGGTG
Source organism: Pseudanabaenales cyanobacterium (assembly GCA_038215315.1). Classification (GTDB taxonomy): domain Bacteria; phylum Cyanobacteriota; class Cyanobacteriia; order Pseudanabaenales; family Pseudanabaenaceae; genus Pseudanabaena. The sequence continues at coordinate 2,906 of JBBQRB010000005.1, read as the reverse complement.
ACGATATTTCTGAATCCATAATTCCTGACGAGGCACTCCCAATCCCACCAGAATTAGCTGGGGCTGCAAACTTTTCAATTGTTCACAAATTTGCTGTTCATTTTCTTCGTCAAAATAGCCGTGGTGCATTCCCGCGATCGCAATATTTGCCCATTGTTGATGCCATTTCGTCCCTACAATGTCAACTATGCCAGGAGCGCCACCGATCAAAAATATTTGCCACTGCTGTTCAGCCGCAACTTGGACAACTCGCTCCGATAGCTCAATACCAGGACAGCGATCAATTTCTTCGCCTTGCGATCGCAAATACAGCACAATTCCAGAGCCATCAGGCACAACTAGCTCGGCTTGGTGAATGACATTTGCCAAATCCTGATCTTTACGAGCCTGCATAGTCATTTCGGCATTTAAGGTCACGACATGAGCGCCTTGATTTGCTTGCAATCTTTGGGCAAGCCAATCGCTATAGTTTTCGTGAATATGCACGGGCATACCCAGCACTTTAAACTGACGCAAAGCAATTTTCTCCAGACGTATCTACTATTTTCGATGGATATAGCAGTTTTTTCTACTTATATCTCCAGCCTATTTCGCTATATTACCTAATTTTGAGGCTTGTTGATAAATTTATGATTTACGGATAAGTTTAGATTTTCGTTTCTCTAAAAACCAAATAGCAGCTTGGCAAAAAGGTTGATACTTACCGTCTTTTTTAGTTTTCCAATACTCAATTTCTTGATCAATTTGTACAAGTGTCCAGTTGCCATTTGGATATTTTTCTTTTAATATTTCTTTTGCTCTATCTATGGTTTCTCTACGGTAGTCTCTTAATTTCTCATTATTCAAGTTAAGAATACAATCTAAATCTTCAGCTATTTTTTGGTGTAAATCTTCATCTTGCGTGTTAGGCAATATCTCACCAAATAATGAATAGGTAATAATTACCTCTGATTGCTTGGTATTTAGAGGATTAAGTAAATTGAGCTTATCCGCTTCTTTTACCTTATCACAGTGAGATTCTTTACCAGATATTCCATTGCAAACCCCTAACATATTTTCCCATCGCAAATCCAAATTTAGATTTTCATGTTTGGAAATTCGCCTAGATATATAATGTTCAATTTGCATGGCTGATTTTCCTTCTTCATGCTCTATACGCTTCATGCAGTAGGCGCAAATATAACCTTGCTCTTTACATAAACCTTTGCGCCAATCTGGTTTTGCTTCATATTTTGAGCCTACAGTATGATCACGATGCACTGTTAGAGATTTAGGTTCTTTCCCCTTCTTAATATATTTCATAAAATGTCGATATAAGACTGAATCCGCATTACTTCAAGGTCATCTTCGCCACGCTTTTCCTTGAGCTTTTCAAGCAATTCTTGGGCAGTCTTCCCATCATCATTGTCAATTAAGCGATATATTTCTTTGAGTTTGCTTTCGTATTCTTTTTCATATTTAGGCAGACCAAAAACATCTTGTAAGATTGAGTTGCTATCACGACCTTCTGTATAAATTTCGCGATCGCTAATTTTGTTGTCTTCTAGTAAAAAGACACTTTCTTTCGAGACGTGACTCAAGACTTGAGGAGAATGAGTGGTAACGATAAATTGAATGTTGGGAAAAGTATGTGTAAGTGCTGGTAGAAGTTTGCGTTGCCATTGTGGATGTAGATGTAAATCTACTTCATCGATTAATACGATTCCTTCACCTTCTAATTTATTTTCTAAGCTTGGATTTGCGATCGCTAATCTCCGCGCAATATCAACAACCAAAGATAACATCATTTTTTCCCCAGAAGACAGTTGTGAAAACTTAAATCTTTGCCCATCCTTATCAATAGTCAGGTAACTTACAATAGATTCTTGACTAAGACTAATAGGATAGTTAATAGTTCGTTCTCTTTCTATTTTTAAATCAGAAAATTTTGCAAAATTAAATGCATCTAGAAATTTGTTAATAGCATATCTGATGACTTCCAATCTCCTATTACGATAATCAAAATCTTTATGGTCTTTTTGAAGTTGATTCTCAAAATCTTCTTCCGTCTTAAACCATTGCACAAATTCATTAAATGAATTTACATGGCTAGTAAAAGCATTTTCATATGCTAAATATTGAGGTTCTTGGTATTTGTTTATATGTTTAGACTTACCATTTTTTGTGTTATCTATAACATTACGATTAATCGAATAATAAATAAATATTGGTAAATCTAATAATTCTAGTTCGGACTCTAAAAGAGAAGACTTAATATTTTTCACAAAGTCTTTATAAGTTCCATCAAGACGATTTTTCTTGTAGACTAATGTAATATTATACTTGTCTCCTAGATCCTTATTTCCAAAAACCTGATAGTTCTTAATTTGACTAGAAAAGATCATGTCAAGTTGATAGCTTTTTGCCTTTAAGTTTATATCGTCTGAACTAAGTTTCTTATATGATAAAGGAGAGGTCTTTTTTTGAGAACAAATATCTTTAACTAATACATTTAATAAAATACTAATCGCTTCTAAAACGGCTGATTTTCCTGCTCCATTGATACCAATAAATACAACAATATTAGAGTTTTTAGGAAAAGTGATTTCACAATCTCTAAATCCACGAAAATTTTTTATTGAGAGCCAATTTATTTTCATTACATTTTTTATATAAACTTACCAAGTGGTATTTATGATAAGTGCCACTTGGTAAGTATAAGGGTTTGAGAACATTCTAAACGATCGCAACTTTAAGGTGTAGTCGTCACCGTCAAAACCTGTGGCGGCGTGGCATCGGCGGGATAGAGAAAATCAAACTGGACGACTCTGCGATCGCTTGGCGGCATCGTTAGAGTCACTAGTGACTTGCCCCGCTCACCACGGCGCATCTTCAGATGAACATAACGAGTTTGAGCCAAGCCATTA
>JBBQRB010000004.1:0-38621 GCA_038215315.1 Pseudanabaenales cyanobacterium | reverse complement strand
TTTGTGGTTTCAGGATAATGACAAGAAGCTCTTAAAAAGAATCAACACCCTAATCAAAGAAGTTCTACGGAATCCTCTTGAAGGTATTGGTAAGCCAGAACCCCTAAAAGCAAATCTATCAGGTTATTGGTCGAGGCGCATCGATACTCAACATCGGCTAGTTTATGAGGTGCTAGAGGAGAGTATCGTTGTTGTAGCTTGCAGATTTTATTATCAAGATTAGACATTTTCATTAGAGTAATAATCTGCGAAATTGCTCATGTTAGGGCGATCGCCTAAACTAGAATGTAATAACAGAAAGTAAAACAAATCATGTTTATTATTGAAGATGCCGATGAAGGCGGCTATCTTGCCCGTGCATTGGGTGCATCTATTTTTACTGAAGCTGACTCTTTAGATGAACTGTATGGAATGATTCGCGATGCAGTCAGATGTCACTTTGATGAATCTGTGTTACCTAGAATTATCCGTTTACATTTTATTAGAGAAGAAGTTATTGCCGTATGAACTCATGCAGAGATTATTTGAGTAGTCAATTTAAGAGACAAATAGACCGTGTTAGGGCGATTGCTGAATAAATCGAACGAATATTATCAAGTTTGAGAGGTTTACACTTAGCTTTGCTATGATCACAAATAAATTTCTCTAGGTACTTAGAAAATGACCAAATTATTAATGTATTTTGTTCTATTTGTGGGAGCGATCGCGATCGCATCATGGGTATCTCGCGAAGCTAGTTACTTTTTTAACAGCCTTTTTTATCATATTCGATACAATTGGTTGCCCTTTCTCGGTTGTGTATTTTTAGCAGCGATCGCTTATAAAGTTCTTAGCAGTAAGTCATGATTCAGACATGATAGAAAACCTAGAGCTTATTCTCTCAGCTTGCGATCGCCATACCTTGTCAGGGCTGCGCGACTATGCAATTTTGAGATTACTAATTGAGAACTCGCTCAAACGTCAGCAGATTGTGACGATAAATTTTGATAACTTTGACTATGAGAAGCGATCGCTACAAGTACAACGTCAATATAAAAGACAAAATCAACAAATTCGCGATGAAGTGATCGATCTCAGCTTAGACACAGCTAATGCAATCCAAGACTGGCTAAGTTTGACCCACATTCCCAATAGCCAAGAAGTAGGCAATCAATTACCGTTATTTATATCCCTAGATCGCGCTAGTTATGGACGCAGAATGTCTGGAACTGCCATCTATGGGATAGTGAAGCGTTTAGCATTATATGCAGGGATTCAAGAAGCGATCGCACCTGAACAGTTGCGATTTATTTACAAAAAGAATGCCTTAAAACGAGATGATAAGACACTAAATAGGACTCTAATTGAGACTATTGAGACTCAAGCGAGAATTGCCGATATATCTGAACTAAACCATGAGACTCGAATAGAGATTAGTGAGACTCAAGCGACAAATATTCCTTATGCTCTCACCGAATTTAGTCCAGATATATTAACTGCCCTGCTCACAGACAGGCGCAGTCTCAATACACGCCGAGCCTATGAAAAGGATTTGCATTATTTTTTTCTTGCAGCTTATGGTCAAAAGCCTACAGAGATTGTGATCGTGCAATTTCTACAACTAAATAGATTTGAGGCGATCGCGATCGCGTTGAGATATAAATCAGCCCTGATTGCCAGAGGTTTAAAAGAGGCAACTATTAATCGTCGTTTATCTGCACTCAAGTCTCTAGTGAACTTTGCCGCTAAATTAGGAAAATGCGATTGGAACCTTGATGGTATCCAGAGCGAGACTGTGCAATCTTATCGTGACACGACTGGAATCAAGCCCGAAGGCATCCGCAAGATGTTGCTGAGCATTGATCGCAGTACTATCAAGGGAAAACGTAATTTTGCAATTCTGCGACTGCTTTGGGACAATGCACTGCGTCGTAATGAGGTGGTCAGCGCGAATATTAGTGATTTTGATTATGAAGGGCGATCGCTACAAATCTTAGGTAAGGGACGAGGCTCTCAAAAGAGTCTCATCAGTCTCAGTACAGGAACCGTTAGCGCAATTCAAGACTGGCTATCTTGCTTTGAGACTGAAAATAAAAACCAGCCACTTTTTCATGCTCTCGATCCAGTCAATCGGGGACACAGACTGACTGGATCGGCTATTTACCAAATTGTTGATCAGATTGCGCGAGCCACAGAAATTCCCAAGCAAATGTCTCCCCACCGCATTCGTCACTCCGCGATTACCGCCGCCCTTGATGCCACCAATGGCAATGTCCGTAAAGTTCAAAAGTTATCGCGTCATAAAAAGCTCGATACCCTCATGCTCTATGACGACAATCGTACTAATATGCAGGGCGAAGTTTCGAGCCTCTTGGGTGACTTGATTTAAGAAAAGTTGTTCTTTTACTGGGTAAGCATAATAAAACCCAAAACTCAAAAAGCTATGGCGCACGCTGCGCGTGCGCCATAGCTTTTTGAGTTTATTAGAGATTTTCGGCAAACTTGCGAATGCGATCGCATCCTCGGCGGATAGTTTCTAAGTCTGTCGCGTAGGAAAGGCGAATACAATTGTCTAAACCAAAGGCAATCCCCGGAATCACTGCCACTTGATATTCTTCTAAAAGCTTGTCGCAAAACTCTAAGGAAGACATATTGAATGATTTGATACTAGGAAATAGATAGAAAGCGCCGTCAGGCTTAGGACAGGTAAATCCTGAAATGGAAGTTAGTAACTCATACATCACATCTCGGCGCTTTTCAAAAGCTTGACGCATCGTTTCCACACAATCCTGCGAATCATTTAGGGCAGTTACCGCTCCATACTGAGCAAAAGTACAGATATTAGAAGTGCTATGTCCCTGAATCATCGTCGTCGCCTTAATGATTTCAAGCGATCCTGCTAAGTAGCCAACCCGCCAACCTGTCATCGAATAGGCTTTAGCAAAACCACTACTAATCAGCGTGCGCTCATACATTGACTGACTGACCGCCGCAATACTCAAATGAGTTGCGCCATCATAGAGAATCTTTTCGTAAATCTCATCGGACACAATCAACACATGGGGATGTCGGTCTAAAACTTCTGCTAAAGCTTTGATTTCCACAGGTGAGTAAACCATGCCTGTGGGATTAGATGGTGAATTTAGAACAAATAGCTTAGTTTTAGAAGTAATTGCGGCATCTAGTTGTTCAGGAGTGATCTTATAACCGCTTTCTTCAGTCGTAATCACAAATACTGGCTTAGCATCAGCAAGTTTAACCATCTCAGGATAGCTAACCCAAAACGGAACAGGGATGATTACTTCATCGCCTTCGTCAAGAATCGCCATCATCAGGTTGTATAGCGAGTGCTTGCCGCCATTGGTGACGATGATCTGCTCAGGTTTGTAGGTTACTTGGTTATCGCGGAGGAGCTTGGCAGCGATCGCCTGTTTTAGCTCAGGGATGCCCGCCGCCGCCGTGTAGCGAGTTTTACCTTGATCAAGGGCAAGTTTCGCCGCCGCTTTAATGTGATCGGGCGTATCAAAGTCTGGTTCCCCAGCACTAAAGCTACAGATATCAATTCCACTTGCCTTCATTGCCTTAGCTTTAGCATCGATCGCTAAAGTTAAGGAAGGCTGAATATGAGAAAGTCGTTTTGCCAGTTGCATTTTTTCTGGTTGGGGCGAAGGCTGCGTTACGGGATTAGTTGTGCATTGTATCAAAGCATACTTGTTAGAGTTTGCTAGATTTTTAACAATTTGCGATTTATATCTGCTAAAAGCCCAGAAGTGAGTGGCGATGCTCCTTGCTGTCACTCACTTCTAGGCTTTTACGATTATGGGTTTAGATAAGCCCGAATCATCGCTTGTGTACCTTGTTCTGCACCCTGACCGTCATCTAATTGACTTACCGTTAAGAAATTTTCCATTGCTAAGGCGATCGCTGGCAAATCTTGAGAATCATCGCCACTTTGAGAGATCTCCTTAACAAGACGCAAGTCTTTGAGCATATGCTTGATTGCAAAACCAGCCTCATAGTCTCCTGTAGCAACCTTCATCCCTAAATTAGTCAGCGCCCAAGAACCAGCCGCGCCACTGCCACAGACATCAACGACCAACTGCGGATCGATTCCCATTTTCTTAGCAATCTGCATCGTCTCGCATAGGGCTAGCATATAAACTGAGACAAGACTCTGGTTGCAAAGCTTGACAGCTTGACCAGAGCCGATCGCGCCACAGTGCTTAATGTTAGTTCCCATCGCTTCAAATAAAGGCAAACATTCCTGCAAATCTGCATAATCACCGCCCACCATAAAAGTCAAAGTACCATTTCGCGCACCCACATCCCCGCCTGATACAGGCGCATCCAAAAAACGTAAACCATCGTTTATCAAAGCATTGCCAATCGCTTTAGCGGCTTTACTACCAATCGTACTGGTATCTACAAATAGAGTATTTGCTTTAACAAAATTTAAGGCTCCATCTTCCCCCAATAGGACTTCGGTTACATCAGGCACATCGCCTAAGCAGGAAAACACAACATCAGCATCCTTGACTGCCGCTCTTAAAGTATCGGCAACTGTTCCGCCAGCACTGGTAAAGGGTGCAATAGTCGAACGGTTTTTAGTGCGATTCCAGCCAATTACAGAATAACCACGTTTAACGAGATTTGCGGACATCGCTCCACCCATTACACCCAAACCAAGAAAAGCAACTTTTGGAGTCATATACAACCTATTTAGGTATTCTTAAGACCGAACAAGCTGTGGCGCACGCTGCGCGTGCGCCACAGCTTGTTCGGTCTTATTGCGCTTATCTACTTTATAGCAATCCTAAGTGAGTTGTGAGAGACTTCGGCTTCGCTCAGCCAACGTATATTGATGGCTGAGCAAAGTCGAAGCCCTATTTTTCTCATTATGGACTGTTACCCATGTTACTTTTCCTGAACCTTATAAGTTGCTTAATAGTTTTATAGGTTTGTGTTTGGTAAGTAGCTACAGCGCTTTGCGCTTTTGTAAAACCCAAAGAGATTTTTGAAAGTGCCGCGAAGCGGCACTTTCAAAAATCTCTTTGTACCCTTTAAAGCTTCAATAGACTGTAAGCAAAAGAAATCTTAAAACCCCAAAAGCTGTGGCGCACGCGCAGCGTGCGCCACAGCTTTTGGGGGTTTAAGCTATTGATGACAAACCAAAAATGCTACGGATCATAAATTTACTACTAAGCTTTCATGCGTTTGGAACAGTTACAAGCATTTTTAGCGGTTGCAGAAACAGGCAACTTTCAGCAAGCAGCACAAAAATGTGGGGTTAGTCAGTCAACCATCAGTCGCCAAGTGCAGTCCCTAGAGTCAATGGTTGGTACTTCACTGTTTCATCGTCAAGGTAATGTGAAGCTGACATTAGGCGGCGATCGCTTGTTACACCATGCCAAGAAAATTTGTCAAATCTGGGCAAGTGCAGAACAAGAACTGTTAGATCTGCGATTAGGTAAACAAACAGAGCTTTGTGTGGCTGCCATTCCTTCTGCTTGCGCCTATCAGCTTCCACCAATATTGCAGATATTTGCGAAGGCTTATCCAAATGTGCAGCTACGAGTGACGACTTTGGGAAGCGATCGCGCAATTAAGGTTCTTAGAGATGGATTAATTGACATTGCGATCGTGATGAATAATTCATTTTTATCGACAAGTGCGGAAATGGTAGTCGAGAAGTTGTACGAAGAGAAGGTTCAACTATTACTTCCTGCTAAACATCCTTTTGCTAAAAAGGAATGTATATCGTGGAGAGATCTGCATAATTTACCGCAGGTAGTATTTAAAGATGGCTATGGTTTGCAGCGACTTGTCCAAGATCAATTTAACCGTCAAGGGTTGAACTTAAATGCAGCACTTGAGTTGAATTCCCTTGAAGCGTTTCGAGGTGTGGTTAAGCTAGGAAGCCTGATTGCTCTGTTGCCAGAGACATTTCTAGAAGAACTAAAAGATGATGTGGATCTAGTAGTCAAGGACTTGCACGAGCCATGCTTGACCCGTGAAATTGTCTTAGTCACAACTAGCGATCGCATTCAGATTCCACCAATCCAGTACTTTTGCCAACTAGCGACTCAAATGATTGCTAAACAAAATTCTATAACGTCAAAAAATGCTAAGGGCTATACTTAGCAATGATTGCTCAAGCCTAAACCAAGAGATTTTTTGAAAATGTTGCTTTGCAACATTTTCAAAAAATCTCTTGGTTTAGGCTTGACTTTAGAATATGAACGATAGCCATACAGCAATTTCCGATCAAACGAACCAGTAAAACTTTTGAAAGGGTTGCTTCGCAACCCTTTCAAAAGTTTTACTGGTTCTGGTTTGAGCGCCAAGCGCTGTAACAGCCATAGAATTTCATACTGCCCCTGTAGGCTTTGAGTAATGAGTGTAGAATTTCGGGAATTTTTGCGTAAAGTCGGCAGTGGTACACATACCAGCAAAAGTTTGACTCGCCAAGAGGCGAAGACAGCCACAATAATGATGCTAGAAGGGGTGGCGACTCCTGCTCAAATTGGAGCGTTTATGATTGCTCACCGCATTAAGCGTCCCACTAGCGAAGAGTTAGCGGGTATGCTTGATGCTTATAAGTTTCTGGGAGCAAAGGTGGAGGCGATCGCTTCAGATCGCCAAGTCTTAGTCTTAGGTTCGCCCTATGATGGCAGGTCGAAAACTACACCTGTTAGCCCAGTTACGGCAATTGTTTTGGCGGCGGCGGGGATTCCAGTTTTAATGCATGGCGGCGATCGTATGCCCACCAAGGAAGGGTTGCCATTTGTAGAGATCTGGCAAGCTTTGGGTTTAGCTTGGCATGAGTTGAGCCTTGAACAAGTAAGGCAAAATTTAGAGATCCATAATTTAGGATTTGTCTATTTGCCACAGCATTTCCCCCTTGCCCAAGGACTGGTTCCCTATCGTGAGCAGATTGGTAAACGTCCTCCCTTCGCCACCCTTGAGCTAATGTGGTCTCCCTATCAAGGCAAACAGTTAATTGTGTCTGGGTTTGTGCATCCACCCACAGAGACAAATATTTGTGAAACATTTGCTCAGCATGAAATTACTGAATTTGCCACAATTAAGGGTTGGGAAGGTAGTGTTGATCTTGCACGATCGCGTACTAATATCATCGGCATTCAACGAGATGGCAACTTTAAACGATTAACTCTATCAGCTCGTCAGTATGGGTTTAGTCCCGAAGATCCTGCGATCGCTCCTGCTTCAGAGGTGGCGCTCAAAATCGTTTCCGCCCTCAAAGCTGAACCGTCAGAATATTTAAACTCGGTGTTGTGGAATTGTGGATTTTATTTGTGGCTATTAGGTTTGAGGGAAGACCTACCAGCAGCGATCGTCTATGCCACAGAAATTATTAATAGTGGAAAGGCTTGGCAAAAACTAGAAGCTTTGCGCTAATAAAGCTTTGGCTTCGCTCAGCCAACGGTGCTGAGCGAAGCCGAAGCCTAGCGCAAAAGCTGTGGCGCACGCGCAGCGTGCGCTACATCTTTTGGGTTTCTTTTCACCGAGCTACTTGCAAGTCCCTTAGCTGCTGGGCAAGTCAGGAAAAGCCTCTGCAACAGCGCCATATACAATCTGCCCATTTTGGACATTTACGCCCTTAGCTAGGGCGCGATCGCGTTGGATGGCATCTAAACCAAAATCAGCTAGGGCAAGAATATAGGGAAAGGTGGCATTAACCAAAGCTTGTGTCGCTGTCCAAGGTACAGCTCCTGGCATATTTGGCACACCATAATGCAAAATTCCTTCCTCTTCATACACAGGATTTGTATGTGAAGTAGTGCGAACTGTCTCAATACAACCACCCTGATCGACAGCCACATCGACAATCACCGAATGCGATCGCATTTGCTGCACAAGATCGCGTTTTACCAATGTCGGCGCACGTTTACCTGTGATTAATACGGCTCCAATCACCAAATCTGCGGAAGCAACTGATTCGGTAATATTGCTAGCGTTGCTGTATAGCAGTTGTACTCGCGCACCAAATAAAGATTCTAATTCACCTAGTCGATTGAGATTTACATCTAAGATCGTCACTCTTGCCCCCAAGCCGATCGCCATTCTCGCCGCCTCAGTCCCAACTACGCCACCACCAAGCACGACTACATGACCCGATTTCACCCCAGGCACGCCCCCCAACAACACACCACTACCACCCTGTTGCTTTGTGAGATAATGCGCCCCAAACTGAACTGACAAGCGCCCTGCGATAATGCTCATTGGCAAAAGTAAAGGTAACTGCCCATGATCTAACTGGACAGTTTCGTAGGCGATACAGGTTGATCGAGACTTAATTAATGCTTCAGTTAATTGGCGATCGGCGGCGAGATGTAAGTAAGTAAATAGGATCAATTCTGAATGTAAGAGGTCATACTCAGTAGACAAAGGTTCTTTAACTTTTATTACCATTTCCTGAGCGTAAACATCCTGAGCAGTCTCGACTATTTTCGCCCCAGATTGGATGTATTGCTGATCGCTAAAACCAGAACCAACACCTGCATTAGTTTCGACGAAAACTTGATGCGATCGCAAGGTAAGGGCTAGCACTAATGCAGGTGTTAGCCCCACCCGAAACTCACGATCTTTGATTTCCTTGGGTACGCCGATCCGCACAGTAAGCTCTCCTAAAAATTTAGACTCCCTTGAAAGTATCCTTCAAAACAGTCCGAGCCGCTAATTGACTGCGCGTAGATGATAAAATCTCTGCCTCTCGCCGCAGTCTAGCCGCAGTGTCGCAGGTTTCCAAGAGTGATTGCTGCTCTAAGCTTGCCCCTTGAAAGTTACTAGCAACCCAATAGGACAACTCAATTGGACTACGGGGGATCTTTGGAAGCTCAATTTCTTGATCGGTCAACTTTTGTGATAAACGAATCACATCATTGAGTAGCTCACGGACTTCTGTAGCCAATAAAAATGGTGCATCACTGCTTGGCTCATCTTCAATCCATTCCACCAACCCCACACGATAGGGAGTTTCACGGACATATTCCAACACTCGAAAGCGCTGCTGCCCCATAGTCAAAACTTTAAAGCGATCATCTGGCAGACGATGATACTGCACGATTTGGGCAACACAACCGATATTTGCAGGCTTGCCTGTTTCCGAGTCCCACATCAATACTCCAAAGAGGCGATCGCTCTCTAGCACAGTATTGATCATCATGCGATATCGATACTCAAAGATGTGAAGCGGTAGAGATTGCCCTGGGAATAGTACCAATTCAGGTAAAGGGAATAGAGGTAATTCGCGAACTGAAATCGTTGATGAAGTCATTGTTGCTAAACTTGGCACTACTTAAGACATTGCACCTAGTCTAGCCTGTTCAAGCAAAAAATGAGGCTAAAAAGTAAGAGCAAAGTAATATGCATCCTGATCGGCTTGAGTTGTTTTAATCTCTATATCTGTCCTCGTCACGGACATGGAAGAAAGATCTTGCTTGCTGAATACATGGACGCATCTGCTCGTAAAGCTCTCTTACATCAATCGGTAAACGATACAATACTAACCTTGGAGCGCTGATATCACGGGTTAGTAAGCGAATGTTTCCCGTACCCATAATGCGTTGATTGAGTGGCTTCTCTAATTGAATATCATCAACTTGATAAATTTCAATAGTTTCAATCTCCTTAGAAAAAACCCCTGTCTCCACTACAATTCGTTGTGATGTAATTAGGTATTGCGTGTTAATAGAACGCAGCCAGTACCAGACTGCACCGATTCCTAAAGTAAAAATCGCAATCAACAATCTTGTGACGCTTCCAATTACCGCAGGATGACCCTGAAAGAGAATGCGTTCATCAGTTAGAGGTCCTTTTGTCATAGAAATGATCGCTAGTTTACGTCATTTTACATTGCAAAAGGATCTAAAAAAGATGCGCTTAGAGACATCCTTTTTTTAGATCCTTTACTATTCCCAAGTAATTGCCACGCATAGCGTGGCACTTGCTTGGAACATCTAAATTCTTATCTATGCTTTTGCGCCCAAACACGAATAGGCATACCCCAGACGTAGATGAATCCTTCAGCGGCTTTATGGTCAAATTGGTCGGCGCTGGTGTAAGTTGCTAAGTCCTCATCATAGAGGGAGTTAACCGACTGACGACCGACAATAATTGCATTACCCTTGTGAAACTTAACGCGAACGATCCCTGTGACAAATTCTTGGCTGCTGTCGATAAAGGCATCTAAGGCTCCCTTTAGTGGGCTGTACCAGAGTCCGTTGTAGATCATCTTGCTGTAGGTTTCTTCAATGCCGCGCTTGTATTGAGCAAGGTCAGAAGGTAGAGCAAGGGTTTCTAAGTCACGGTGAGCATGGATTAGCACCGACATGGCAGGAGCTTCATAAATCTCGCGAGACTTGATGCCGACTAGGCGATTTTCTACCATGTCGATCCGTCCTACGCCATTGTCACCCGCGATCGCATTAAGTACAGTAATCAACTCAACAGGCTCTAAAGCTTTACCATCGATGGAAACGGGAATGCCTTTCTCAAAACCGATTTCCGTATAGGTCGGCTGATCGGGGGTATCAGCGATCGCTTTGGTCATCGCATAGATTTCTTCGGGTGGCTCATTCCATGCATTTTCTAGAGGACCAGCTTCAATACTGCGACCTAGTAAGTTGCGGTCAATGCTAAAGGGAGAAGATTTTTTAACTGGTGAGGCAATTCCGAATTTTTCACCATAAGCAATCGTTTCTTCGCGGCTCATACCCCATTCGCGGGCAGGAGCCAGCACTTTGATATTGGGATTGAGAGCTGCGATCGAAACGTCAAATCTCACTTGGTCGTTGCCTTTGCCAGTACATCCGTGGGCAACAGCATCCGCGCCATACTCTTCAGCAGCTTCCACCAAGATCTTGGCGATCAGAGGACGTGCTAGAGCGGTAGTAAGTGGGTAACGATTTTCGTAGAGTGCATTAGCCTTAATCGAAGGGAAGGCATAATCTGTAACAAATTCTTTGATTACATCTCTAACTAAAGATACCGAAGCTCCTGAATCTAGGGCTTTCTGCTTAATGGGATCTAACTCATCGCCCTGTCCTAGGTCTGCTGCAAGAGTAATCACTTCTTCGACACCCCATTCCTGTTTGAGATAAGGAATGCAAACTGATGTATCAACGCCGCCAGAATACGCAAGTACGACTTTTTTCGCCCGACCCATGAATCTCTCCTAAACCCATTGTTAAACCTAAAAAAGTAGCCCGGGTACTACGCCTATCTCAAGCATCCCTTAGTGCTGCTGTCTTCCGACCCTGACACGATTCGGGCGTTGCGATCGCATAGATCCGAGCCATTAGTAACATTAGCACTAAGGGGGGAAGTTAGACAAATTAGTTATCTAATTGTTGGCAAATCCACACATATACAGCGCAAAGCCCAGCAAACAAGTGGTGGCGCGATGCGCTACCACTTGTTTACTGGGCTAAGAATTGAGAATTGCTGTAATTGTGAATTGGTATTACTTGATAGTGAGGTTGTGCTTAGAGATTTCTAGATGCTTCCATAGCTCTGCAACCTGTGAATATGCTTCTTGAGAAGAAATTTTACCGCCTGTTTCCAGACCACAAATAATGCTGACACGGTACGAAAATTCTTGCAGGTTAGCATTGAACATGAGATTTTCTGGGGTGAAAGTCCCGTAATAACGAGACTGCGGAAATAGAAATTTTTTGTTTGACATAACTTCCTAACTTCCTTACTTTATTCAGCCTTCTATTAACCTAATCTTAACCTAACTCAAACCATTTTGATGTACCACAGAATCCCCAATACTAATTCTTAATGATTACAGCGCTTTGCGCTTCTATAAAACCCAGAGGAATTTTTAAAAGTGCCGCGAAGCGGCACTTTTAAAAATTCCTCTGTACCCTTTAAAGCCTCAATTTGCGATTTTTTAAAACCTAAAAAGTGGGGATTGGCGCGATGCGCCACCCCTCACTTCTTGCATTAAACATAGAGAGGCGGCGCATCGCGCCGCCTCTCTATGTTTAATGCAGCTACAAAATTTGTGATAGAAATTTCTTCGTTCTCTCTTCCTGTGGATTTTGGAAAAAATTATCAGGCTGAGCTTCTTCCACAATTACACCACCGTCCATAAATACAATTCGATCAGCAACTTCGCGGGCAAAGCCAACCTCATGGGTAACCACTACCATCGTCATACCAGAATCGGCAAGCGATCGCATTGCATCCAGAACCTCCCTTACCATTTCAGGATCGAGCGCTGAAGTTGGCTCATCAAACAGCATAATTTTAGGTTGCATTGCCAAGGCTCTAGCGATCGCTACTCGTTGCTGCTGACCACCTGACAATTGCAATGGATATTTATGGGCTTGCTGGGAAATGCCAACGCGCTCTAATAACTGCATGGCGACTTCCGCAGCCTTTGCTTGTGACCACTTTCTTACCCACAAAGGCGCAAGCGTAATATTTTGGAGAACCGTGAGGTGAGGGAAAAGGTTAAATTGCTGAAAGACCATGCCCACTTCTCGCCGAACAGCATCAATGTTGTGGTGATTTTCGGGCGAAAGTTCAAATCCATCAACAAAAATTCGACCCTTTTGATATGTTTCTAAAGCATTAAAAGTACGGGCAAAGGTGGACTTCCCAGATCCAGATGGGCCCATAATCACCACCACCTCTCCACGGTTAACAGTCAAGCTCACACCCTTCAGAGCATGAAAGTTGCCGTACCACTTATGCACATTTTCTGCACAAATCATCGGCTCAGTCATTGACAAATTAGGGGCTAATGTTTCTTGCATGATTGTTTATGCCAAGTTCTTTATAAAAAACATATCACCGCTTTTGGCGATGATATGTTTTTACAGATTATTTTGGTGGACTACACGGGCATCTAGCCCAATTTCTGATTTCATAATTATTCTCAAAACTTCGGCGCGATCGCGATCAGGATAGCCTTGAACTTTAATAATGTTACCAAATTTAGAAGGAATCAGCCTAGCACTAGGCACAGCACTACGAACTCGACTGAGTGTTGTCTCATCATTAGTGGGAATCACGACTAGATAAGGAACAGATTCATTGGCTGGTAATGGCACTAGCGCGGCAATTCTAGGATTGTAAGCAACTGAAAATTGACTCGGGATTGGCGCGGCTGTCGGTTCGGGAATGATCGGAACTGCTGGATCTGGACTAGCAGAAGTACGCGGCGATCGCGGCAAATTTTGGTTCCTGATCGTCTGAGGCGGAATCATCGGAATCGGATCGCGATCTATCAAAATCTCTTGAGGATTTTCCGATGGACTCGTCATTTTGGGAACAACGACGGGAGTTGATCGCGCTGTAGATCGAGGAGGATTATTGGCAACGACTGATGGTACTCCCGGTAACGGCTCAATTAAAATACTATTCTGGGACGGAGGTAAAGCCCTTGGCGGGGTGATTGGCGCATTAAAAATGGGTTGAGGCGATCGCGTAATTTCGATCTCCGTAGGATTTTCAACAGGAGTATTATTATTGGCAACAGGCGGCTGAGTCCGTAACGTGGGAATAATTGATGGCACAACCGCAGGCACAGGCAGAGTCGCCACTTCTGGCGCAGGAGTAGCTGGTACATCTCCCACAAATGCAACCTTGCCCGCCACCTTTTTTGGATCAAGTTCATTGCCAACTGCAACTTGAGTGACTCCCGAATTATTATTTAAATCTTTACCAAGATTATTGCGAAAAATATTTTTACCTAGATTTACTGAAGTCCCCAAATCTGGTGTGGGATAACCTTTACGATCCTTGAGAATCACGATGCCATTACGCTTGTTATCAGAAATTAGATTGTTTCTTAGGGTCGGTGCGGCGAGATTGGAAATAATGATGCCATCAACATTATTAAGAATGTTGTTATTGCTTACCAATACTTGCGATCGCTGACCGATAGCAATGCCAAAGCCCGTACTTTCAAAGATATTATTGCGAATCTCGCCTGTACTGCTACCAACAGCCGACATTCCGTTAGCACCATTCTTTCTAAAAACATTGTCGCTAATCACAGCGTTAGCAGAGCCTGTTAGAAAGATGCCTTCACGATTGCTATTCATAAAAGTACTGTTAGCGATGTTTACTCGCTTACCCGATTCCACCCACAGAGCCGTCCCTCTTGTTTCAGGGTTAGTCAGAGACACACCCTCAATCCTGACATCATCATTGGCAAGGATCGTAATATTTTGGCTAGCAAAGGATGGGCTAGTAAACTTGCCACTGCCACTAATTACTGTATTTATCCCCCTAACCGATGGTTCACCGCGTAAGGTCACGCCTGCGGGTAATCGAATGGGGAAAGTTTCACCATTTTGAGCGCTATAAAGCCCTTGATTTAGCTGAATCACCGTCCCCGCCATAGGCTTACTTGCGATCGCGGCAGTTATTGATGGATAAGGATTGCTTGGAGAACCATCGCCAGCAGTATTAGTTAAAGGCGATACATAGATTAGAGATGCCATCTGCGGCAACGAGTTAGTATTTTGTTGGCTAATTTTCCTTAGCGGTTCTGGGACTGGTTCCGCAAATAAGGGCGGAGTGACCGCAAAAACGATCATACTTGTGGCGATCGCACTGAAAAAAGTAGGCTGACACCGCATACAGAAAATCCTCTTAGACCAACGGATAAAAATCGCATCAAATGTATGTGATCGTGCCAAATAAAATACACGAAAAGTTAACCACTGGCAAAAAATTTCCAAAATTAGGCGCAAAAACAGTCACAGACTGGCAGAGCATAGCGCTACCAGTCTGTCTTAAAAAGGTTGCGAAGCAGCTTACCTTTTACGAAAATATTAGCGATCGCTCTCCCACCATAACTTCACCAATGCGATTGGCGATAAAACCTTGAGCTTGAAAATAGGCGACCGCCTGATCAACCTTCGATGGGGCAACGACCACAGCCATACCAATACCCATGTTAAAAGTATTGAACATATCTAGTTCAGGGACTTCCCCCTGAGCCTGAAGCCACTGAAATAGAGCAGGGATTTGCCAACTATTACGGAAAATCTTGATAGCTTGCCCATCGCCAAGACAACGGGGTAGGTTTTCGGGCAGTCCGCCGCCTGTAATATGCGCCAATCCATGAATATCTAAGTCAGATTTTAATGCGGCTAAAATTGGCTTTACATAGATCTGGGTTGGAGTCAAAAAGACTTCAGCCAAAGTCAAATCTTCTGTCTCAGCCGAAATAGACAACTTGTCGCTCCAGTTGTATCCTTTAGTTTCAATAATTTTGCGAACAAGACTATAGCCATTGCTATGGATACCTGAACTTGCTAAACCGATCACCGCGTCACCGATGTTTACCTGTGTGCCATTGAGCATCTCTGACTTTTCGGCGATCGCTACACAAAAACCCGCCGCATCATACTCGCCAACGCCATAGAAACCTGGCATTTCGGCAGTTTCACCACCAAGCAATGCACAGCCTGCCATTTGGCAACCATCGGCAATGCCCTTGACCACTTCCGCAAGTTGATCGGGTTCTAACTTACCCGTAGCCAGATAGTCCAAGAAGAACAATGGCTCAGCCCCAGATGTAAGTACATCGTTAACGCACATTGCAACTAGATCGATGCCAATTGTGTCGTGCTTATTTGCAGATTGAGCAATTTTTAGCTTTGTGCCAACCCCGTCTGTACCTGAAACCAAGACGGGCTGACGGTAGCCAGCAGGAATTTCAAAACAACCACCAAATCCACCCAGACTACCCAATACCCCTGCGCGATGAGTTCTGGCTACTGAATCACGAATTTTTTCCACGAAAGTGCGACCCGCTTCTATGTCCACACCCGCCTGACGATAATCCAAAACCTATGACTCCCTATAATTTCCCAGCTATGACTTGCCCAACTCTTCAGCCCGACGGGTAGCGGCAAGCACGGCTTCTATCATAGCGGAACGGAAGCCTGCTTTTTCTAAATGGGCGATCGCGGTGATTGTCGTTCCCGCAGGGCTAGTGACTTGATCTTTTAATTGGGCAGGATGCAAGTTAGTCTCTTCTAAAAGTTGAGCTGTACCTAAAACGGTTTGAGTCGCTAACTGCATAGCGATCGCTCTCGGCAGTCCTGCGGCAACACCACCATCAGCCATTGCCTCCACCATTAGCGCCACATACGCAGGACCAGATCCAGACAGTCCAGTTACAGCATTTAGTAACGATTCCGCAACTTCGACGACCTTTCCCACTGATTCAAAAATTTTTCGTACCACCACTAGTTGCGTGGTATCAACTAAGTCATTAATAGCGATCGCCGTCACGCCCGCACCGACTTGTGCAGGCGTGTTTGGCATAGCTCGAACAATTGGCTTGGCTGGGAAAACTGCTGCCAGTTTTTCGATAGTTACACCAGCCAAAATCGATACAATACAATTTGCAGGAGCGTTTGCTAGGCTCAAAGCTACTGCGTTTAAAGATTGAGGCTTGACTGCAAGTAGCAGCATCTCAGTATCAGCCGCAACTAAATTGTTTGGGGTGACTCTAACATTATATTTATCAGCCAAAAATTCACGACGCTCTGCCATAGGGTCACTAACACAGATGTCGGATGGCAGATAGATATGACTAGTTATGAGGCGAGACAAAATTGCCTCACCCATAACACCACCACCAATAATACTGAATTGAGATTTCAACGCTTTATCAACAATCTAAACAATAATTATTTGCAATGATTTTTTTGCAGTAATTATTGAGCAAAACGGCTAACAGCAGCTTCATTTGCCCATGCTGGTGCAGGTGCTGCGGTAGGACGTACTACACGAGGCTGTGTCATGGGTGCTTCATTTAATACCGAAGACTGCGAGGTAACTTGAACACAGGAAGGAGCGAACAAGAAAATGCTGTCACCAATGCGTTCTTGATGCCCATCAAGAGCATAAGTACCACCTGCCACGAAATCCACTGCCCGTTGGGCTTGATCGGGGTCCATCATCGTGAGGTTGAGTACAACGGATTTACGTTCACGCAGGGCTTGAATCGCTTGAGGCATTTCTTCAAAGCTGCGAGGTTCAATCACCATTACTTGTGACAAGCCATTGGCAGCTCCAGGCATACCAATCACATTGCTCACATTCTCGGAGGTTGACCTTAGAGAAGTTGGACGTTCGCGGGTTCTGCGGGTTTGTTGCTCTTCTGGCTCTGGGGCAAGAACACCATTTTCTTCTTGATACATATCTTGATACTCGCGACCAGCAGAAGCTTCATCGTACTCATATTCGTACTCTTGAGCTTCAGACAAACCAACGAAATCCTTTAGCTTTGTAAAAATTCCCATCGAAGTTAACTCCTAGTGTTTTGCTCCTCTCTTTTGGCTTTGACGAGGAGTGCGATTCTAAATTTAAACGTTTTAACAAATCAAACTGGTCTAAGAAATAGCCAGCTACAAGTAAATATCTAACTTACTTAAAGTTATTTAAAGTTATTTAAATTGCCATCCCTGTCCAAAACAGTATTGACAAAATATTTACTCGCAGACTGTAACCGATAATATGCAAAAAAGCTAGATATGTTTATTATTTTTTTTAGACTAACAAAAACTGGCTTTAATTTAATACATTCAAGATGTAATCAGGACTTAACCGACTAGGCAAACCAACTCGCTGGATAAAAAATATTAGATGCTTAATAAGTTTTTAATAATTGAGTTGATTTATAGTCTGTATAGGAATGAACAAAGTCAATTAGCCCCCTATTAAAGGTGTCTATGTGAGCCTAACTGATGCTAATTGTACAATGTGATGCTAGCTAAAAAAACTATTAAAAGCCTTATTTAATCACTAATTTCACTCAGATAGCCAAACCGCCAATTACTCGATTTATAAAACTAGCAGCCTCTATCTATAAAGTTACTAGCCATTTCAGACCTCAATACTTTTGCCCTTATTTAAAGTGTTCTAAGATACAAAAGAAGAGGATTATATTCCAGTTGAGACACATAGATGTCGCCAACTGTACTAGAACAAATTAAAAACCAAGGAACGAGTTGCGGCGCAAAGCGCCGCAACACGTTCCTTGGTTTTGTGTCCTACCCCATCCCAGTGAAAGATCAGCTCACGTTGCAAAAATTTGATTGCCCACTCGAATGATCGAGGCTCCTGCTTTTACAGCGATCGCGTAATCAGCAGACATTCCCATTGATAGTTCTTGAATATTTGCCCAGCCTAGCGATCGCAGCTTTGCGGCTAGCTCTACAGTGCGGCTAAAAACTTCATAGGCTTGGGTGTCACTAAGTCCTATTGGCAGGATCGTCATTAGCCCGACTATTTGCAGATTTTGTAACTTCTCTAATTGGCTTAGGTCGGCTAGTAGCTCAGATTCTGACCAGCCCGATTTACTGGGATCATCGGCTAGCTTGACCTGTAGCAAAAGTTTAGGGGATTTTCCTGTTTCCAATATCAGGCGATCGCACTGTTCGGCAAGGCTAAGGCGATCAATAGAATGTATCCAATCAAATTGGGCGATCGCCAATTTTGCTTTATTACTCTGCAAAGAACCGATCATGTGCCAAGTAATCTCTAAATCGGCAAGTTCGGTTTGCTTGACCTTGGCATCTTGCACTCGCGATTCTCCGAAGTCGCGGATACCTGCGGCGTAGGCAGAACGGATTGCTTCTGTTGTCGTGTATTTACTAACAGCCACCAGTTTTACCTCTGGCGGAATAATTGCGCGAATTCGATGGATGCGCTCGGTAATCACTTGACTAAATTCAGATTTGACTTCAGACATAAATCAGCGACTCTCGGTAAATAGTTTTCTCACGACTAAGCTAATCTTGATTTTTTCCATCTCCAAATAACGCCTGACAGGAAATTGGTAAGTACATGGGCGGTAATCGCTGCTAGTAAATTGTTTGTGTAAATCGTGACTGCACCAAGCATCATGCCAACCGCGATCGCCCAAACAGTGTAAGACAAGTGCTTGGCACTTGCCATATGCAACAATCCAAATACCGTACTCGTAATAATTAGAGCAAACCCATTCATTCCTAAAGCAGGTAGCGCCACCCCGCGAAATAACATCTCTTCGCTTAGTCCGGGTAATAAGCCTAACCAAATTAGATCAACTGGCTCTAAAGGTTGCAGCACCATCTCTAGGTATTCTGTAGCGGCAAAGCGATAGCTTTCCCATAGTTCAAAGATGACGCTACTGAGCAATGCAACCCCTAAGCCAATGCCTGCACCGATTGCGGCGTGTTCTGGCTGCCAATACAGCGGAACCATTGGTATTCCTGTTAAATAAACCCAGCCCTTAGAGATTCCAAAAAAGATAATTGCGGTCACAGCCATGGCGATTAGCACTTGCGATCGCGATAGGGTTTCGTTTTTATTATTTTGATTTTGTTGCGGGGTTTGTGAAAATAGGGACATAGTTAAGTTTTATAAATTATAAATAAAAAAATCTCAGTAAACTTTTTTAAAGTTTCTTGGTTTTAAGAAGCTTTAAAAAGCAAGGCTAGCTAGTTTAGCGACAAGCTGATCGATATCGGCGAGGGAAGTTAGGTAATGCACCGAGGCTCGGAGACAGTCGGGTTCAGCCAAAGCCCGAATAAAAATCTTGTATTCAGTCTCAAAATGCTTCGATATTAGTCCATGAGATTTTTGCGCGATCGCACTCTTGGCTAATTCTCGATTAATTTGAAAAGAAACTAGTCCTGATTCTGGCGGAGATTGGCGCACACAATCGATGTGGGGCAGATCTTCATTTAGCTTTTGCCATAAAACTTGGCTCAACTGACAAATACGCTGATAACGGGCTTGTTGTGTCCCCCAACTATTAGCATGGGCGATCGCAATCCTCAAAGCTTCATAGAGAGGATAGGTAGAACTTGCTACTTCAAATTTTGCGCCATCCTGCCGCCATTGCGGAATTGGCAATCCATTCGTAAGTCCTCGCCATCCGACAAATACAGGCTCTATTTGATCAAAGATTGCAGTACGAATATACAAAGCACCCAACCCTAAGGTTGCACACCACCATTTATGGGTAGTGAAGGCATAAAAATCTACCTCTGTATCTTCAAGGACTAGGGGTAGCACACCCGCAGATTGGGCGGCATCAATGGCAACTAACACATCTTGAGCATGACAAGCCTTAGCGATCGCTTTCACAGGCAAGACCTGTCCTGTATTCCAGCAAATGTGACTGAGCATGACCATGCGCGTTGTTGGTTGCAAATGCTGCACTAATAGTTCCACAACGTCTTGGCTATCTTTGCCTTCAGCACTGGCGTTGTGGGTAATGGTCAGAGGGAAATAATCAATTTCAACGCCAAAGCGCTTTTGGATCTGCACGGCACTAGCGATGATGCCGGGGTGTTCGCAGTCCGATAGTAGTAGGCGATCGCCTTGTTTCCAGTCCACAGCCCACAGCGCAATATTGCATCCAACAGTTGTATTCTCAGTGAGGGTAATCGTGCTGGGGCTTACTTGCAATTGTTGGGCAATTATGTCTTTGGTCTGGTCATATTCAGACATCATCCAAGCACCAGCAGCACTCGAAAAGCAACCGAGGGACTCGATATGGTGAAAGTTTTTGGTGATTGAATCTAGGGCTTCAGCACAGATCACGCCCTGTCCACCATAGTTAAAGTAAAAGCGGTTTTCGACTTCTAAAGCAGGAAATTGCGATCGGTGATTATATAAATCTACTTCGCGATCGCGATTTAAAGTGTCAGTATCTAAGTAATTAGATGATGCTGCCGAAGAAATCAAACCCAACTCCTACAGAAATGTTTATGTGTTCTCTATTCTATAGCCACTTGCAACCATAGCGATTTTTGGATGATTAAAGCCCAAAAAGCTGTGGCGCTCGCGCCGCGAGCGCCACAGCTTTTTGGGCTTTATATTTGTTTGTTCAAGCGCGATTTAATAAAATTGTGAAAATTGAGCCTGTTAGTTGGTTGTTAACCACATAAATACTGCCGTGGTGAGCCTCAACAACCATTTTGCAAAATGATAAACCTAAGCCGATTTGAGAGACACCTGTAGCGGCATTCCCAACTTCATATTTTTCAAAAATTATCTGTTTCTGATTGGTGCTTACTCCTGCGCCACTGTCAATAACTTCGATTTTGACCAGATCTAAGCGATCAGGATTCTGTGGTAGATATTCGATATTGACCCTAATTAAACTTTGGGCAGGGGAAAACTTAATTGCATTGTCGATTAAATTAGCCATTACTCGATGCATCAAGTGCCTATCTACCGTCACCATAGCTGGATCTTCAGTAAAACTCCCCACAAGTTGAATCTGCTTTTGTGCTGCCATCGGTGCAAGATCGGCGATCGCTGATCTTGCGATCTCAACAATATCTAGCTTTGTTAGGTTTAGAGTGAGTTTGTTAGCTTCAATCCTGCCTATGGTGAGGATGTCATCAATCAGAAAACGCATTTTTTCAGTAGTTTTACTGATTTGCTCGATTCTTCTTTTTGCCCTTTCAGGTACATCCAAGCCTTTGAGAGTATCGCAACCTAAAATGACTCCAATGAGAGGATTACGCAGATCATGCACAATTGTCTGCATCATTTCTTCTCTTAGTTTGATAGTCGATTGGATCAGATCGTATTGAAACTTGATTCGCAACATCGAACGTACACGCGCGCGTAGCTCTGTACTATTAATTGGCTTACTGATAAAGTCATCAGCTCCTGCGTCAAGACAACGAGCCAAATCTTCCTTATCCGACAGCGCTGTAATCGTAATGATCGGAATATGCTGCGATCGCAGATTGGTTTTAAATCTTTGACATACTTCGATACCATCGAGATCTGGCATCATCACATCTAGCAAAATAAGATCTGGCTCAATCTCTGCACAGACAGCGATCGCCTTTGCGCCACTATCTAGATAATGAAGTTGATAGCCTTCTTTAAACAGCAAAATTTCAATCACATCAAAATTAGCTGGTTCATCATCTACGATCAAGACTACTGGTTGTTTCCCCATGAGATTTCGTAAATAGGTGGCTTAGCCACTTGCCCTTGGTCTGACTGTAGGTTTCATTCTGACAGATTTTCATTTACCATGACTTAAGATATTTCTCGGAAACAGCTATGGCTTCAGATGTCAAAACTTTGGCGGCGATCGATGTTGGTACTAACTCCATCCACATGGTAGTTGTGCAGATCAAAACTTCGATCCCGACTTTTAGCGTGATTGAGTCCGAAAAAGCTACTGTGAGATTGGGGGAACGCTGCTCTCAGTCGGGAAATCTCACCGAAGAGGCGATGCTGCGCTCCATAGAAGCCCTAAAACGATGCCAAGAGATCTGTCAAACTTTTAAGGTTGAAGAAATTGTCGCTGTAGCGACCAGTGCCACTCGCGAAGCTCCTAATGGACAGGAATTTATCAAGCGTATTTACGATGAACTCGGCATAGATATTGAAATAATTTCGGGGCAAGAAGAGGCGCGGCGGATCTATTTGGGCGTAATTTCGGCGATGGACTTGCGCGATGAGCCGCATCTTTTAATTGATATCGGTGGCGGCTCCACTGAAATGGTTTTAGGTGACGGTCGTGATCCGACATATCTGAGTAGTACTAAGATTGGAGCCGTGCGGCTGACTGACTTATTTGTAAAGACCGATCCTATCTCTCAACCTAACTACGATCGCTTGTTGGGATATATTCACGGGTCGATCGAGCGTCCCACTGATGATCTCCAAGCTTTATTGAGTAAGCAAAATATTCAATCAGTCAAAGCAATCGGTACATCTGGCACGATCGAAACCCTTGCCACGCTCCATGCTAAAGAAAATTTAGGTGCTGTGCCTAGTCCTTTGCAGGGTTACGAAATCCCCTTTGCCGATCTTGAAAATATAGTCTGGCGATTGCAAAAATCCAGTCTGGAGGAACGCACTGCTCTAGTTCGCCAAAAGAGAGCAGAAATTATTTTGGCAGGGGCGTTAGTTTTATTAGAAACAATGCGATTGCTAGAAATACCAAGTATTACGCTTTGTCAGAGAGCTTTGCGCGAAGGTCTAGTCGTCGATTGGATGATTCGCCATGGCTATATTGAGGATGGCTGGCGATATCAAAGTTCAATTCGCGATCGCAGTATTCTCAAGCTCGCCGATAAGTATGGTATTGATATCACCTATGCCAAACAGGTTGCCGACCATGCCCTGAGCATCTTTGACCAAACCAAAGGAGTTTTCCATGAATGGGGAGATCAAGAACGGCATTTACTTTGGGCGGCTGCCATGCTCCACAACTCTGGGCATCACGTCAGCCATGATGCACACCACAAACATTCCTATTACTTAATCCGTAATGGAGAACTATTGGGTTATACCGAATCAGAAATAGAAATAATTGCCAATCTGGCGCGTTATCACCGCAAGAGCGAACCCAAAAAGAAACATGAAAATTTTCAGCGTATTACCAATGATCGATCCAAGCTATTTGTGCGCCAAGCTAGTAACTTTCTCCGTCTTGCCTCGGCTCTAGATCGTCGTCAGATTGGGGCGATCGCTTCAATTAAGGTAGTCTGTGATCCGCGATCGCGGGCTTGCACTTTACATCTCATACCGAGACATCCGCAAGATCCTTGCACCTTGGAACTTTGGAGTCTTGATTATAAGAAACAACCTTTTGAGGCTCAGTTTAACGTTACCCTATCGGTATCATTAGACTCAGAACTATAGCCTGTAAATATGGAAGGCTCTCTCTCATTAATTATTATTATCGCGATCGTGGCAGGTATTGCGGCGAGAGTCATCGCGAACTTTTTTCGAGTTCCTAGTATTGTCTTTTTATTGATTTTTGGCGTAGCTTTGGGAGGTGACGGACTAAATCTCATTCAGCCGAGGGTCTTAGGTGATGGATTAGAGGCGATCGTTTCCATTTCTGTAGCTTTGATTTTATTTGATGGGGGACTAAATTTACGGCTCAAAGAATTGGGCAAAGTTTCGGCAAGTCTGCGTAATTTAATTACGATTGGCACTCTGATTACCCTAGTCGGGGGAGGATTTGCGGCTTACTGGTTTAGTGAGTTTCCTTGGACGATCGCTTTTCTATACGCGGCTCTAGTCGTGGTGACGGGGCCAACAGTGGTTAATCCCATCATTGAAGAAGTGGGGCTTGATCGCCGTCTAGCTACGATCTTGGAGGGGGAAGGCGTACTGATCGATGCGATCGGTTCAGTGCTGGCTGTTGTAGTTCTTGATGTTGCTTTAAATACTACCGCAGGAGCCTTTGCCGTAGTCAGTGATTTGGGACTGCGTTTGGGAGTAGGGATTGCTGTAGGTGCGATCGCAGGATGGCTGCTGGGTGTTTTTTTGCAACGTGAGAGTTTTCTAGCGGAAGACACTAAAAGCGCTGTGGTTGTGGCGGCGGTGTTGGGAGTATTTGGCATCGCGCAGACCATCCAGAGTGAATCTGGATTAACCGCAGTTGTGATCATGGGAATTGTGTTGAGAGCTTTAGAAGCGCCGAATAATCGCGCCCTGCTTAAGTTTAAAAGTCAGCTAGTCGCCCTGATTGTGTCGGTTTTGTTCATTCTCCTATCCGCAAATCTATCTATTCCCAGTATCTTTGCGCTGGGTTGGGATGGAGTGAAAACAGTTCTGTTTTTAATGTTTGTGGTGCGTCCGCTCAACGTAATTGTCAGCACTTGGAATAGTAGCTTTACGTGGCGACAAAAGGCTTTCATGTCTTGGTGTGCGCCAAGGGGAATTGTGGCGGCTTCTGTGGCTTCTTTATTTTCGATTTTATTAACCGAGCGAGGAGTCAATGGCGGTGAATCGATTAAGGCTCTGGTATTTTTGACGATCGCAATGACTGTATTTTTGCAAGGACTTTCCGCAAAATTTGTCGCCAAGTTATTGGGACTGACTCAACCTGATGTCTCTGGATTAGTAATTGTCGGTAGCAATCCCATTGGGGTATTAATTGCGCGTTTATTTCAAGCCAATGGTCAACGGGTATCTGTGGTTGATACGAGTGCCGAACTTTGCAAGCAAGCGGCTGAGTACGATATCCCAGCCTTTGTCAGTAACGGGCTGGATGCTAAGTCCCTCGCCGATGCGGGACTGGATTCTGTAGGAACTTTTGTCGCTTTGACTGTCAATACTGACGTAAACATTGTGATAGCTCAGCTTGTGGTGAAGGAGTTTAAACCGCCTAAAGTATTCGCCGTATATGTTAAAGGTGTTGAACTAGATAGCCGCGATCGCGAGGAACAGATATCGGTACAGCAAGCTTTTAGTGACAGAGTGCCGATTAAATCGTGGAATCAATATATTCTCCAAAGAGAGGTGCGTGTAGGTGAGTTTTTCATTACCGATACGAATATACAAGAGCAGTTAAATAGATTCAATACCATGTTTAATGCTGGGATATTATTACCCCTAATATTTGAGAGAAAAGAGCAATTGCAGATCGTGTCTGTAAATATTACATGGCAAGCAGGCGATCGCATTGTCTATTTGCTGCATACGCCTAAGACCCTCTCCCCTGCTCCATCAGAAGTTTTATCCCCTAATACTTTCGATATCACACCAGTAGTAATCTCTGACCTCGATATTGCCCAAAAGACCAGTGACATTAGTTCTGGAATAGCTAGAGATCGCCGCGATGCAAATAATGCTCCTGATAATCCCGATTATTTTTTGAACATGGCAAAAGATATTCTCAAGAATCAAAAATAAAAACCCAATAAGGGCTTCTTCGTAAAATAAGG
The DNA here is from genome assembly GCA_038215315.1 of Pseudanabaenales cyanobacterium. Taxonomy (GTDB): domain Bacteria; phylum Cyanobacteriota; class Cyanobacteriia; order Pseudanabaenales; family Pseudanabaenaceae; genus Pseudanabaena. Next base: position 12,930 of record JBBQRB010000004.1, on the reverse strand, counting down.
AACCGATTTTTGATGGCGCGGCGAAGCCGCGCCATCAATCACATTGCCATAGTAGTCACTTGATTTGTGATTTCGATTAGCTCTGACTCAAAGCTAACCTGAGCGCGATTGGTTTTACCACCCACAAATAGGCGATCGCCCACCTGCAAAGCCCAAATCTGTGAGTGACTGACATAACTCATGATCACACCCAACATCAACAGTCCAAATCCTGCATAGACAATTGGAATTCCAGGATCGGCTTTAATTTGTAGCCCTGTACTGCCGATCGCTTCTTTTAAAGTAAATGTAATGCCATTAATTTCCACACTTCCGTTAGTGCGAACTGTAGTTAGCAAGCTTCCTTTTTCGTCATAGATTAAGAAAGTACCCTGTAAATCTGGTGTGATTAAAGTAATGCCAGCACTGAGATCGGGCTTGGTGGGAATCCATGTCCCCCAGACCTGACGACCACCACTTTGAGATTCTAATTTACTCACAGGTAGCTGTAAGACTGGACTATTATTCAACGTAAACCTGACTGCGTGGATATCCCAATTAGCCTGATAAAAACTAACTCCCTTATATTTGAGAGGTTTGTTGACATGGATAGTTTGGCGATCAATCTCTTTCCCACTTTTGTCTAAAACCGACAGATCTGAATAGAACTGATCAATACTTCCCTTGGCAGTGTAATCAATCCAAAAGCGATTTACCCTCACCGACCAATCCTTGGGAACTTGGCGCGCTGACCAAATCCCTGCTTCAGTTATATTCTTAACTTGAAAGGTATCTCCATTAGGAACCATTTCCTGCGCCACAAAACCTGTCAGGCTTCCCCAAATGGAACCAGCTAAAACCAGCAGCATACTGGCATGAACCACGATTGGACCGACTCTGCCAACTAAACCTTTACGAGCATAGAGGCGATCGCTTGTTTGATAGATTTGATAATTTTTGCTTTGAAGAGTTTGAGAAAGGCTACTCACACTACCACCCGCGATCTCGGTGGCGAGGGGGAGTTTGGTAAAGCTTTGGGGCTTGGTGTAGTAAAACCAACGTTTGGAAGCTTTAAGGATTGGTAACTGGCGATTAAAAGTGCAAGCGGTCAGGCTTGTGCCGAATAAAATCAACAATGTCAAAAACCACCAACTGCCATAGACATGTTCTAACCCGATCGCTAAAATCACTTGATAAGACAAAAAGCCAAATAAGGCGGGATGTTCAGGATAGTTTTCGCGATAAAAATCGAGGGTCTGTCCCTGCTCAATCACCGTGCCAAGGATACTAAACAAGGCTATGAGTAACAGTAAGGCGATCGCGGTTTTGAGGTTAGCCAAAATCGCAACGATCTGATGTCGCCAGATTTGGTTAATGTAAAATCGAATTTTTGGAAACACGTCATGTCTATGGTTTACTTCTAGGATCGATCTTAGCTTAAGTAGCTAAGCATAACCAAAACCCAAGATGCTGTGGCGCACGCTGCGCGTGCGCCACAGCATCTTGGGTTTTAAGTTTTTCAGCCAAAGTTGGCTAAGCGGAGTCGAAGCCATGTAGGCTTGATGGGAAATTTTTTCTCGCCAAGCCTTTGGGCGCAGCAAATACCCAAACTAGTTTCACAATTCGGGTTAGAGTTAGGCAAATATTTCAGCATCTTTTAGGAAGATAATCCTATGTCACAGGGTAAAGAAACTACGGTTTTAGCATTGTCGCTATTGATCAGCGCAGCGCTTGCTGGCGGAGGTTATTGGCTCTTTGCAAAATCACGACCAGCAGCGACTGTTTCTAACTCATCAAATTCATCAGCTCCAAATTCATCAAGCACACCGCCGAGCAACAATACCTCCAACCTTAGCCCCGATGCTATAGTCCCAGACCTAGAAGTATCATTGCCCAACCCTGCCGTAATTACGATGGATGGGAGCGTGACGATGGTAAAGCTAATGAAGCAATTACAAGCTGGTTATTCCCAGAAAAATCCTTCGACACCATCAACCTACGGTGTGCCCGATGGTAAACCAAATGGAAGTAATAAAGGCATTGCGGCTCTACTTAATAATCAAGTCTTGATCGCGGCTAACTCGCGATCGCTTAACGCCGAAGAAGTAACCAAAGGACTGCGGGCTGTGCCAATCGCCCGTGATGCTTTGGCGATCGTAATTGGCATTAATAATCAATTCAGTGGCGAGTTGACAATGGCGCAATTAAAAGATATTTACCAAGGCAAAATCACTAATTGGTCACAGGTGGGTGGAGCAGATCAGCCAATTAAAGTGATTAATCGTGCCAAAGCCAGTGGAACCCAAAGCCTATTTCATAAAATTGTCTTAAATGATGAACCATTTGCCTCTGATAGCAACAATTTCATTACTTGGCCGAGGGATGAGACTACAGCGATTTTACAAGCCGTGGGTGATAACGGCATTAGTTACACCACTGTGTCACAGGCTGTAGGGCAAGAAATCATTAAGATCGTGCCTGTTAATGGAGCTTTACCGACAGACCTAGCTTTGATTAGAAATGGCAATTATCCGATTAGTCGAATAATTTCCCTAGCAGTGCAGCGTAAAATTAGCCCTGTTGTTAAAGAGTTTATTGATTTTGCCCTATCTCCACGCGGACAAGAAATTGTTACCAGCGCAGGATTTGTACCGCTCTAAAACCAAAGAAGCTAATAGCGGCGTATAACGCCGCTATTAGCTTCTTTGGTTTTCACCAAGCGCAAAGCGCTCCAAAAGTTTTAGTCAATTCAGGTGATGTAGTTATTCACAAACTTAGCAATAATACTTTCAGTTAATAAAGCAACATATTTTCCCAAAACGCTTCTAATATTGCATAGGCATAATAAAAAACAAAACTCAAAAAGCTGTGGCGCACGCGCAGCGTGCGCCACAGCTTTTTGGGTTTTACAAAAGTGCAAAGCGCTGGACTTAGTTGTAGCAGTCCTAAATCATTTTTGAGAGCAGCAAGGCTTCGGCTTCGCTCAGCCAGTAATGCCCTAGTGGCAATTCATATAATCGCAATTAAATATAAAACCCAAAGAAGCTGATTCGTCCGCTTTGAAGGCAAATCAGCTTCTTTAAGTTCTAGCTACTGTGACCGAGGATAGTTTAGTGAAAAACAAATTTGTTGAGAAAATTTTAATATCGAGTTTGGTGCTGAGTGGCGGTGCGATCGCGATCACCTTACCGCCTATGCTCAAACCTGAGTCTGTAGTAGCACAATCCGACGAAGATACAAATATTCGTGTTTACAAATCAGCTAGTCCCGCAGTCGTTTCGATCCAATCTCGCAGTGGTAATGGTAGTGGCTCAATCATTGACGCAAAAGGATTAGTTTTGACCAATGCCCATGTAGTACGCGGATCAAATGTGGTTAATGTGACGCTCAGTGACAAACGGCAATTTCGGGGAGTAGTCATCGCCAGTAGTCGCAATCCTGATCTAGCAGTTATTCGACTAGAAGATGTAAACGTTAAATTACCAACGCTTTCTATTGCCAGTTCCAATAGTATTCAAGTTGGGCAAAGAGCTTTTGCGATCGGCAATCCCTTTGGCAGATTTGCAGGAACTCTTACTACAGGCATCATTAGTCGCATTGATCGCGATCGCAATTTTTTACAAACCGATGCAGCGCTTAACCCTGGCAATTCTGGGGGACCATTGCTAAATACTCGCGGTGAATTGGTGGGTGTGAATACTGCCATATTTACGGCTAATTCCGCTAGCAGTGGCATCGGCTTAGCGATCGAAGCTGATACAGTGAAAAAATTTATCGCCTCTGCAAGACAAGGAGCGATCGCCAATAGTCCTAGACCCTCAGCTTTAGCTAGCCCAACCGTGATTTCCATAGGTGGCAATGCCATTTCTTCAGTCTTAACGACCTCGGACAATACACTTCCCGATGGTAGTTACTTCAAAGCCTATCAGTTTCAAGGACAAGCGGGGCAATCCATAGCGATCGAGATGCGCGGCAATGGCATCGATCCCTACTTAGTGTTGTTTGACTCGACTGGACGTAAAATCGCTGAAGATGACGATAGCGCTGGTGGAAAAAATGCGCGAATTATCGTGACTTTACCAATCTCAGGTAGATACACTCTGTATGCCAACTCCTATGAAGTTGGTCAAGCTGGCTCGTTCACCCTTTCTAACCGCTTAGCTAACAATTTCGCTAACTCTGGATCTGCCCCCTCAAACTTCTTGGGCAATCGCCAAGTGTTATTACAGAAAACGGGTGTACTTGGCTCATCAAGTCGGATCTTGGCAAGAGATGGTAGTCGCTTTGAAACTTTCAGTTTTAACGGTCGAGCTGGACAAGTGATTCAGATTGATTTAAATAGTCCAGACTTTCATCCTTATTTAGTTTTATTTTCTCCTAATCAACAGGTCGTGCTAGAAAATAATGGATTACCCAGTCGCAAGCAAGCAAGTGTGACCCTTGAGTTGCCTGTTACGGGGACATATCGCGCGATCGTCAATGCCTTTGACCGTTCAGGGCAAGGTGCTTATCAACTAACGGTTAAACGAGTCAAATAGACCAAAATTTAGGGTCGTAACGAAGCTACAGCGCTTTGCGCTGTTATCAAACCCAGAGAACTTTTTAAAGTCTCAATAGGCTATACGACCCTAAATTTTAGTTTTAGAGTGGTTCCTTTTCATTTAGCCAGATCGCACGGACGATCTTGATTTCATCGTAAGTATATTCTTCCCGCAAGTGATCAAACAAATTTCGTAACGCATCACCGCCGATTGCTTCTAAAGCCTCATAAATTACTGTTTGTCGTTCTGGCGGTACAAGGCGAGCAATATTAATCGCGTAGCCAGACTCGACTAACTGCACTAAATGTGTCCAAATCGTGGCAGGTTTCAACCCGCGATCGCGAGCGATATCGTCAATTTCTGAACCATTCTCATACATTTCCAAAGTAGCGCGATTAGTAGCTAATTTAGAGGATTTTGATTTTGAGGTGATTGATTCGTTTTTAACCGTCGCAGAATCAGTAAATTCACTAGGTTCAGGGGGCGGATACTTGAGATGGTGTTCCAGAATAATCGCAATGAAATCATCAGCATACTGTTCCAATTTTTTTGCGCCAACTCCTGATAACTTTGCAAAGTCGCGGCGTGAAGTTGGCTGCTGTTCTGCCATTTGATTGAGCGTGGCATTGCTAAAAATCACATAGGGCGGTACTTCCTGCTCATCGGCTAAATTTTTACGAAGTAAGCGCAATCTTTCAAAGAGAATTTCCACATCAACGGCACGTTCACCGCGATCGCGGACATCAGTAATCACAGGTTCTGCATCCCGCTCGATCGGCAACAGTACCTGACGCTGACCGCGCATCACATCCCAACTGCGCTCATTCAGTTTCAAAATTGCGTAGCCATCGGTAGTTTGGCTAAGATAGCCCTGATGAATTAGCGATCGCGATAATTGTCGCCATTCATCAAGGCTACGATCCTTACCAATGCCATAGGTCGAGAGTTGATCATGCTGGTGTTGCAATACCTTCTCTTTCCGCGAACCACGCAACACATCGATCAAATGCCCAGCCCCAAAGCGCTCCTTAGTCCTTGCCACACAGGATAAAAACTTTTGGGATTCCACTGTCCAATCTTCCATGGGCTTCGGTGTGAGGCAATTATCACAGTTACGACAATTACCATGAAAGTTTTCGCCAAAATAACGCAGGAGAATGGCGCGACGACAGGTCAAACCCTCCGCATAATCAACCACTTGGCGTAGTTGCTGATGAGCAATTCTTTGTTCTGCTTCCAAAGGTTCATTAGTATGGGGATCAACCTTTTGAGCAATTAAATATTTTATCGTTTCTAAATCTTGATAGCCCAAAAATAACGTGCAATGGGAATCCTCACTATCACGCCCTGCTCGTCCTGATTCTTGATAGTAACCTTCAATATTTTTAGGTAGATCGTAGTGAATCACAAACCGCACATCGGGTTTATTAATGCCCATGCCAAATGCGATCGTGGCAACCATCACCTGCACATCATCCCGAATCCAGCGCGTTTGATTCTCTTCTCTCTCCTTTGCGCTTAATCCCGCATGATAGGGAATCGCGTCCACGCCATCTTCTCTTAAACGTTGGGCAATTTCATTGACTCGCTTGCGGCTGAGACAATAGATAATGCCAGCACCCTGCGTTTTTTTGATTTGCCTTAGTAAATGGATATAGGACTGCTCCGTGCCTTGTTTGGGAACAACTTCGTAATAGAGATTAGTGCGATCAAAACTAGCAATATGCACATAGGGCTGTCTAAGCGCCAATTGTTGAGCGATGTCTGCGCGTACACGCTCCGTTGCCGTAGCGGTCAGGGCAATCATCGGCACAGTCGAAAAGGAATTACGAATGCGACTTAGTTGTCGATACTCAGGGCGGAAATCATGCCCCCACTCCGATACGCAGTGAGCCTCATCGATCGCAAACCCTGCGATCCCCACCTTATTCTTAACAATATTCAGAAATTCTAAAAACTGCTCATTAAATAGTCGCTCAGGCGCTACATAAACTAATTTAATCGCTCCATTTAAAATTGCTTGCGATCGCGATGTACTCTCTCGTCCCGATAAAGTACTGTTCAAAAAAGTTGCGCCAATGCCATTCTCTTTGAGCGCCGTCACCTGATCCTGCATCAAGGCAATCAAGGGCGATACGACGATAGTAACTCCCGTTTTCAGTAATGCTGGCAATTGAAAACAAATAGATTTACCGCCACCCGTGGGCATAATCGCCAGAGTGTCCTGCCCCGCCAGATTTGCCTCCATAATTTCGCGCTGCCCCGCCCGAAAGGAATCATAGCCAAAATATTGTTTCAGCGCTTGCTGTAAAGAGTCATTACTCTGCATCTTTAAATTCTCTGTAAGATCAGAACTTATACCAAACAAGAAAATGCCATATATAGCTGTCGCCCAATGTACTAGGACAAATTAAAAACCAGAAGACGAGTTGTGGCGCTTTGCGCCGCAACTCGTCTTCTGGTTTTATAGCAAAACTTGCTTTGCCATAAAACTATTACTGGGCTTTAAATAAAAAAGAGGGGACGCATTGCGTCCCCTCTTTTTTATGGACATTTAGCTAGCAGAGCCAAGACCAACATAGGAACCGTAGAAAAATAGACCAACAACGACCAATACACCAGTACCAGCAACGGTAGCGACTAGCCACAATGGAATACGTCCATTTTGAAGCATAAATTGAACCTCTGTATAAAATTAGTTTTTATGAAATAGTGCTTAGTCGGAATTGGTTAGGATACAGACTTTAATCGCATCCTAACCAACCCATAAGTGCTGATTAGTTAAAGAAATAGCTGGAAAATAGAAGCACAGTCACAAAAATTAGCAGTAGCCCCAAGTATAGAGAAGTACGATTCAACTCTACTGGTTGGCTATTAGGATTCTTTGGAGCCATATAATTAATTGAGTTTAGATTTGAGTTGAGGATTTATATCTAAAGAATTAGATTTGAAACTAATCAAAAGCTAACGACTGATAAACTGCATCGCCGCGATCGCACCGACAAAAAATACGGTAGGTACTCCAAGTCCGTGAACTGCAAGCCAACGAAAGGTAAATACAGGATATTGAATGGGTTGATTGGGGTTATTCGTTGCCATAGTTGTTCAGTTGGGGATAAATTGATTAGAAATTTTTAATCAAAATTGAGCTAAAAATTTGAATTTTAGACTTAATTCTAAAGTTTTACTTTGCTTTAGGAAGATCTTTGGCGGGATTGAAACGATCAGTTACCAACGGAGCAGTTTGACGATCCTCACCGTAATATTCGTTGGGACGTGGTGTGCCAAATACGTCATAGGCTAGCCCTGTGCTGACAAATAGCCAACCAGCTAGAAATAATGCAGGAATAGTCAAACTATGAATCAGCCAGTAGCGAACGCTAGTAATAATGTCGGAAAATGGGCGTTCTCCAGTAGTGCCTGCCATAACAGTCCTCTAAATGTGTGATGTGTAAAGTCTTTATCTTAAATAATAATTTATTATCGTACATAGTTGCCTGCGATCGCAAAGGTAAAACCACCAAAATCTACAATTTTCTTTAAAGCAAGGCTTTAACTCTTACTCGCTTTCCAGTAAAAATCAGGAATGCGTGGTAGCAATTTGAGTTATATGGCTGTAGGACATAAAACCCAATGGAGAGTTGCGGCGCAAATCCCTATTGAGTTCTAGTTGCTCTCTTCCTAGTGAAAGATTAGACGGTGCGGCGCTTCGCGCCGCACCGTCTAATCTTTAGGCTTTAGTGTTTATTTTTATACTGGGAGAGAGTATGTAGCTCTAAGTTTTACTCACAAAGTCCTACTCTCAAACCGAAACAAGCTGATTTGACCGCTTTGCGGACGAATCAGCTTGCTTGGATTGCATCTGCGTAATCATGCAAATTATTGTAATTTCTAGATAATTAATGACTTTGCTGTAAATTTGCCAGAAAAAAGTGAAATAATTAGATTAGGTTTACCGTTAGCCCTAGGGCAAGCAATTAAATCTCAATGTTAGCGACTTTCAGTCTGGTGAAGTCCGTAACTGCTTGCTTGCTAAATACAAGAAGTTAGTCATCTTTACATTACTTTCTGGAAAAGCGCTACACACCTTGCATCAGATGAACTGGTGATAGATCTCCTAATTTATTTGGGGATTTACAGCTGGATTCGCTTTTGTTCAATATGTTTTTGTGTGGAGTATCGACAAGCGTTCAGGTTCTTAATTTTTCAAGTAACTTCACCACGATTAAATCGATAACGTCATGAACAAATTCCACAAAATTTTATCAACTCTAACTCTGAGCTTTGTAGCCTTACTGCCTCTAGCAAGTCCTGCTGATGCGATTTCATTCACCCTCAACCTAAACTGGAACGGTATTAGTTCAAATGGGATTACGCCCTACTCTTTAACTGGTACTTTTACTGCCGATGATTTGAATAATGATGGGTTTATTAGCGCTACTAATTCAGATTTCTCTGAAGTCACCGATTTTGCTGTTACCTTTACGAAAGATCCCAACATGGATCTTGTCGTATACAACTTTGGTGAAATCACGAGTGACCCATCATTCACCTTCAACTATGACATTGTTAACAATACAATTTTGCAAAGTGGTAGTGATGATCCCTTAGAGGTCTTGAGTGCACTATACATTGGTAATAGAACTTCACCATTTTCTGGCTTTTCTCTCGATTCATTCTCAGTGAGTTCTTTGGGCTTCCTGAGGTTAATAGATGTCAATGATGTAGACAATGCCCAAGGTGGTGTAATCACAGCATCTCCTGTGCCTTTTGAGTTTGAGGCAAGTGGAGGGATCTTAATGCTAGGTGCAGCTTGGGTGCTGAGGAAAAAACTACAGAAGAAGACTGTCAACGATTAACGTCTAGATTAGCTAATTCGTTAGTAATGAAGTGCTACTCTTGGCGCGGCACTTCATTATTTCTTTTATTTATAGCCAAATAGAAAGATAAGTAGGCAGGCATAATTAAACTCAAAACCCAAAAAGCTGTAGCGCACGCGCAGCGTGCGCTACAGCTTTTTGGATTTTAAGGTTTCTTTTACCTAGCTGCTTATCTTTCTATTTGGCTATATCTGTAATCATGCGGTTAGCTTGAGAGCCATAGCTACCGCTAAAAAGATTGAAATGATTGAGAATATGGTAAAGATTGTAAAGATTCTTGCGTTTCTGATAGCCTTGATTTAATGGATAGGCGGCTTGATAAGCTTGATAGAAGTGTGAGGGGAAGCCTCCAAATAGCTCTGTCATTGCCAGATCAACTTCGCGATCGCCAAAATAGAGAGCTGGATCAAAAATTACAGGTTCACTCTCCACAAAAGCCGCGTTACCACTCCAGAGATCGCCATGCACCATCGAAGGCTGGGGCTGATAGTCTCGAAACAGGCTAGGAATTGTGGCATACAAATCTTGTTCAGAGACATTACAAATCCATCCCTTCCGTTTTGCTAAACTGATTTGAAATCCAAGTCGATATTCAATCCAAAACTCAATCCAATCTTCTGTCCAGTTGTTAATTTGTGGCGTTGACCCAATCGTATTGTTGCGCTCCCAACCAAAACCACGATCGCTAGCTACTTTATGCATTGCTGCGAGGTTTCTACCCATGATTTCCCAGTTCTGCTTAGTGCCTAGTTCAAGATTTTCCATGACTAGATAAGCCGTATCTTCAACAATGCCCCAACAGATTGGTTTTGGCACTCGAATTGTATGGGTGTCGTATATCTGCTGAAGGGCGATCGCCTCAGCAATAAACATTTCTAAAAGGCTAGCTTGATTAGTCTTAACAAAATAATGACGATCGCCATCGGATATCTTTGCTGTCTGGTTAATACATCCACCTGATTTTGACTGAATGCGATCGCCAACAAATTTTTGTCCTATTGATTGTGAAATGGCGATCGCGATTTGTTCCCACATGATTTTCTATTCAGAACACAGGATTTTTAATACTATATCCGCCGCCAATCACTTCTTGGGAGTTTTAAAGCTCTCAAAAAAACTTAACCTCAAACTTCAAGGACGGCTCGTATAAGTAACAAGGCAAAAGAAACCTTAAAACCCAAAAAGCTGTAGCGCACGCTGCGCGTGCGCTACAGCTTTTTGGGTTTTGGGTTTAATTATGCTTGCCTACTTATTATGAGCTAGAACCATAGTTCTAATCCATTAATAAAACTTTAAAAGATGTCTCATTAGGTGAAACGTTACAAATAACATTGGTAAATATTGCTTTGTTTGCACTCTTACGCTTAGTGACATTTTAGGGCAGATTATTGTTTGGCTAAGCATAATTTTTGCGACCTTAGCTTCAGCTTTATCTCTTACTCCCTTCCCAGTGAAAGATTAGACGTTGCGGCGTACCGTGCCGCAGCGATAATTTCTTGGATTTAATGTCTAATCCTATGCTGGGAAGGGAGTATGAGTAAGCCAATTTATTCATTTGGTGTGGTCTGTCTAATTGTGGCTATATCTTCACCATAGTAGCTAGGCGCAATTAATATAAAATTTAAAAACACATGGCGCACGCTGCGCGTGCGCCGTACAGCAGATTGAGAACAAACCCACCACTAAATTTTTCGTAAAAGCCCCGCGAAGCGGGGCTTTTACAAAAAATTTGGGTTTGGTTTGATCGGGATTTGCTATATGTTTTAGCTCTGGCTTTTAATTATGCTCAGCTACTCAACAATAAATATTTAGTAAATTGGAGTTTGATTACTGTGCGTCAACTAAATTTTGTCGTCGTTTTCTCATTTGCCCTCGCCTTAGTTCTGTTCTCGCTTCAAAATACATCTCCCGTATCTATACAAATTATTCCCCAACTTAAAGTCGAAGCTCCAATATCTGTTGAACTAATCTTGGCTATGGGCTTAGGTGCAGTTTTAGCTTGGTTTTTTAGTATTTGGGCAAGTTTGCAAAAGTCAATTGAAATGCGTAATAAAAATGTGCAGATTCAAAAACTTCAAGAAAATGTTGAAAGCTTAGGTATTGAGATTGAAGAACGTAAGCGTCTAGTTTCGGCGTCTGCAATTGATGTGGAAATCGATGAGGACAAATCAAAGCAGTCATAAAAATCATTTAAGCAAAAGAAACCTTAAAACCCAAAAAGCAGTAGCGCAGAGTGCGCCACAGCTTTTTGGGTTCCGTGTTTTATTCGTTATCAATAAAGCCACATATTACTGCGCCATCAACAGAGCCATTACCATTGACCAAGCAGGCTAAATTATCAAACTTGCTTATTGTAACTACTCGATCATAGCCATCTTGTAACATCAAGTTATAGGCGATCGCCTTAAATTCTGGGGTGCTATTGACAGCAAGAGTAACTTGATTGCGGCTTGGTTCTGCACTCTCGTAACGTATCTCTGTTTGAGGAATAGGGGGATTTTGGTAGAGGGCAGCCATGATTGCACTTTGGGCATTTGCAGGAATGGCGATCGCGAAACTTGAAAGAATTAAGACTGTGGCGACAAACGTACTTTTCATAACTGCCTCTATATACTGCTCTGCTGGACTTCTTCGTGATGAAACTTAGTTAAACTGACAACTAAGCAGAAGATTGAAAAATCTGTAAATTAATCATCTACTGCTACTAGCGATCTTGACTTCCTACAACCAATTCAACCAATTGGATGAACCTAAATTAGCGAGTAGTAAGTAGAAATCAACTCAATAAGAACATCTTTATTCTTTTAGCAATATTTATCAGTGACAGTGGATATCTTCTCCTGTGATCGCGATCGCAAATTTATAGATGTCGCCAGTCTTGTTAGGATATAAAAACCAGAAGAGAGATGCGGCGCGGCGCGCCGCATCTCTCTTCTGGTTTTTGGTTTTTGGTTTGCTCTGATGCAAGTGTATATAGCTATAATCGGCAATGCGAATGGCTCAAAAGTTAGAACTAAAAAATGAAATTACCGATCAAGCCTTGCTTAACTATTTCAGTACTGATTTCTGCGATCGCCGCATTTAGTCTCCCCCAATCCACACTTGCCAATCCAGCTATAATTCGCCAAGTCCTCCAAACCAAAAACTGCCAAGGATGCAATCTTTCGAGGGCTAAATTAAGTTTTGTAAATCTCAGAGGGGCAGATCTACGTAATGCCAATTTAGCTTTAGCAGATCTTAAGCTTGCGGACTTACGAGAAGCTGACCTAATTGGCGCAATTTTAGATAAAGCTGATCTGCGAGGAGCGAATCTCACAGGAGCAGACTTGACAGGAGCTTACACTTCAGAAACAAATTTTTGCGGAGCGATCATGCCTGATGGTAAAAAATCTAATCAAGGTTGCCCTGAATCTAAATAGTGCTGCGCCACTTATGAAACCCAAAAGAGAGAGGGGGGGGGGGGGGCGCCCCCGCGAGTGGTTGGTTTTTTTTTTTAAAGAATTGTGGGGGGGAGATAAAAAAGTGTGTGG
>JBBQRB010000003.1:0-45813 GCA_038215315.1 Pseudanabaenales cyanobacterium | reverse complement strand
GCAAGAGGCTTCGGCTTCGCTCAGCCATCGAGACCGATGGCTGAGCGAAGCCGAAGCCTCTTTAAATTATTACAGTGCTTTGCGCTGTTATAAAACCTAGATAAATTTTTAAAAGTGCCGCTTTGCGACACTTTTAAAAATTTCTTTGCACCGTCATTATTATTATTTGCTTGCGTTCATCTGTCGATAGGATCTGGATACTAACTTATCATTTAAAAAAGTTGCATTCATACTTAGTTCAGGGCTTGACCAGCTAATAATCACGCCATACTTAGGATCAATAGCCAAGGGCTTGCCTTCTGTACCTGAGCTAATGATCGCGGCGCGATCGCCATACTTAAGATCAATAGCCAAGGGCTTGCCTTCTGTACCCAAAATGCTGGCAACTTGGTCATAACCCATTCCCCTTTGTAAGCAAACATAGTTCTTGAGAGAAACTGAAGGGTTGCCACAACGATACTGAGCACTGGTCATGTTGGTATCGTGATGTTGCTTTGGCAAAAGTGCAAGGTTAAATGATGGTGGTGACAAAGACTCAATTAGCCACAGTGCCGCAATCATCACCACACCCAAAATCAACACATCTTCAATAATGGAACGTACTAAATTGCGTTGATGGCGGCGCTTGATTTGCTGTGTTTTTTCTTTTGTCCAGTTTTCCCACGGGAAAGTGTCAACCCATTCAATTGTGTCGTTAAATTTGGCAACAGCCGTATTTTTAACAGCTTCTAAAGCCCCCCTTGGATCACGAATGGTAATCCGACTAGCAGTTCTTGCCCCCTCTAACGTTTTTGGATCGGTTAACCAGCCCCGAAAGCGTTGAACAATCTGTCCAGCCTTTGATTTTGCTTTAGTGATGCTAGCCTTGGAGCTATTACGCACTGGCGATCGCTGACTATTTTTGGCAAGTGCATTGCTTGGTAGTTTTGCAGGTGCAGCCACAAAAGCGATATCTCTCCCCTGTACTAAAATTGGCTCAGCTTCGCCAATGGCATAAAATTCCCACTCAATCCGCCTTACGCCAACAAGCTGCAAGCGATTGAAATAGCGGTCAATATTTTGGGTGAATTCGTTAAGGCGATCGCGATCAGAATTGGAAACGATCAAAGTAAAAGCAATGGATAGAACTTGCTGTTCAAACTTAAATTCAGTTTGTTCCGCAGCTACTAGATCCATATAGTCGGAGGCAAGACTAATCAATACGTGCTGCAATTTCTGCCAAGCCTGTCTATCTTCAAGATTTAATCGCACTGCTTTCATGGTTTCTCCTCGTCTTAGACCTTTGATACAGGTCTCATCGTCGTAAATAATATTGATTTGATCGATAGCCAAAATATCTTGGAAATATCTGTAGCTGTCATAGTTTCTAACAAGCTTGATATTACCCAGATCGTTATTTTTGTTAACACAGTGTCAAAAAACTGCCTCACATTAGACTTTCGCTGGTCAGGCATTTGGTAATCCTAGCTGCGCCGCGAAGTTGGCTAGCGTACCATTGCGAAACTTGATCAGTCCCCGCGATCGCACTGATCGCAATGCAGTTATGACCATGTTCTTGACCAGAGCTGTGAATATATTCACTATCCCCAATGTAAATACCGACGTGACTGGCTCTGTTGGGATTACCAAAAAATAGCAAATCACCGACTCGTAATGCATCTAAATCTAGGCGATCGCCAAATGCTTCTTGTTGATATGCATCGCGGGGAATCAATATTCCCACAGAAGCAAAGGCGGCTTGCATTAATCCAGAACAATCGTAATTGGGAGAGCCCGTACCACCCCAGAGATATTGATTAGGAACGGTCATTGCTTGCTGCACAAAGTCGATTACCTGCGGAATGCGATCGACAATCGCTTCTGCACTTAAGCAAGGCGGTAAATTTACTAAATAATTTTGGCGATCGCTTATTTCTAATTTTGATAAATCTTGGCGATCGAGCAACCCTTCATAACTATCTTCTAGTAGTTGAACTTTTAAATAACTTGGTTCTTCGCTCAATATCAGTAGATATCGCCCTTTAGCCATTTGGGTAGCAAGGCGATCAAGCTGAGGCGAGTCATAAATATTGATATTGTCTCTACTTCGATAAATTGTCATTCTTAATGTTTCTACTTATTTAAGGTTATGAGAAGCAATAAAGCGCCGCGCACCGCTCGGCACTTTATTGATTGAGCTGCATTGACTGGGACTGCCACTGTATATGAGTAAGTACGCAAAAGAAAACTAAAAACCCAAAAAGCTGTGGCGCACGCTGCGCGTGCGCCACAGCTTTTTGGGTTTTTAGTAATAACTACGGGTTGCAATATCAGACTTTGCTGCTAGTATGTGTGCATCAAATTTGTAAACCTAAACCAGTGAGCTAGCAACCGCCGTGACCGTGCAGCTTCCTCCCCTTCCCGAAATTCATCATCCCAAGATTCAGGCGCTTTTTCAGAAAAGCGATCGCGAACTGGTGACTCTATTTCAGCGTCATCCTGAAGAAGGACAATATTTTGCCGCAATATTTTGCCGCTATGGTCAGGTTTTGTATACCTTGATTGGCACAGCTACGAGATCGCCTGTGCAGTCCGATTATTTATTTGTGAAGACTTGGGAATATATCTACCATGAGATGCGAGTCCTAGACTTACGAGTAAATCTGCCAAGATTGTCTTTGCAAAGTTGGTTAATTAACATTGCCGCCATGATGATCAATCGTGCCGAGGTTCCCCCCGTTGAAGATATTCAATATTCTCTAAAAGATACGCCGCCTGTATTTTGGTGCTATCTTAACCAAGCCCTAAATCAAATGTCAGGAAATCTCCGTTTAATTTTATTGTTATCCCAGACTTTTCAGTGGAGCCACACCCGTATTGCGGCATACTTACA
Organism: Pseudanabaenales cyanobacterium; assembly: GCA_038215315.1. Classification (GTDB taxonomy): domain Bacteria; phylum Cyanobacteriota; class Cyanobacteriia; order Pseudanabaenales; family Pseudanabaenaceae; genus Pseudanabaena. Next base: position 42,941 of record JBBQRB010000003.1, on the reverse strand, counting down.
CGCTGAAGGCGAAAACATCTCAGCTAGTGATGTTAAACAGCTTCTAGTCAAGGCTTATCACGCCCTAGAAGAAGCCCTTCCCGCCGATATCCGAGACATTTACCTAGCTCAAACCGCCGTCACTGCCTGAGGTAAAGATATTATGCAAACATTGAGTCCCACTATTTCCCCAACCATCTCCAGAAACTCCAAGATCACCGACGCGGAGTCTGACCTTTTGCCAGCGATCGCCAAGTCATCTGCTTTACAAACCGCATTGACTGGTTTGGACGCAAGCCTCAATGATGAGCTAGATCGTTACCGCCATTGGCAGGACAACGGTCAGACTATTTCCTATCTCAATCCGTTTAGACCTCGCGCTGTATCTACTCAATCGATCTGGACATCGCCTAGCCTATCGGAAGCTCTATATCCTGCGATCGCCTCTTCATCCGATTTGCAAAGTGAGCGCCGCACTATTCAAATGCCCGTGATGCCACCAATGGGAGCGACAGGGCTAACTGCAAGTATATCGGCGGCGGAGTTACACCGTTACAAAGGCTTAGAAGATCTCCAAAGTCTTGAGAATCTAGGCGATATCACAACTGACAAAAAATCGGAATATGGACTAGACATGAATGGCTACGGGGAAGCCACTCTGGTAAATGATCGCTCTAGTTCACCGAAAATGGCACAAGTGCCACAGCCTGATGATGACGATATTTTGCAAAGTTTTGCCAATGACTATGCTGAGCAATATCAAGAAGCGGCAAATCAAGAATTTTCACCAGTTCCTATCGTAACTAAGGAAAGAAGTGCCTTACGCAGCTTAATGAATCCTGTGGGAATTATTTCCTTACTGCTATTGCTATTTTCCAGTGCTGCGATCGGCTATTTAATGGTTGACCCCTCTGGCGTGATGAAGCTATTCAAGCCTGAAGCAACTCCTAAAGCGGCTCAGGGAGAAGAATCTAAGATTAATCTTGCAGCAGACTTAGGTGGTGATATTAATTTGCAGCAGCAGGGGAAAAATGCGGATGAGTCTATTAGTTTTATCCCTTTTGCTAAAGATAAAAGTTCTTCCGCTTTAACGATTGAGGATTTAATCAAGGACAATCCAGACCCAACAAGCAAAGCAAATAACAAAATACTCGACCCTAAAAGTCTCTCGGCAATTCCTACTCAAAGACCATCTAACTTGTTTGCGCCCAGACCTTCCTTTGTTCCTTTCACACCTTTAAGAACAGTTCCTTCCGCCGCTTTGCCACCAATCTCAGTTGCCCCAATCGCTCCAGCGATCGCACCTATACCAAGAAGCTATAACTCATCTCCTGCTCCTGTCCAAAGAAGCTTCCAACAATCTGCTCCTGCACGTCCTGCTAGGCGACAAACTCCAGTGACAGTAACTAGACCCGCCACTGCCCCCGTAGCAGCTCCAGCCACTTCGCCCCGCCGCCCTGCGGCTGTAGCTCCAACAGTAGCGGCGGCGCGAAATAATACCCCGCAGGTCAAGTATGCTGCGCCTCTCTCTGCTGGAGCTTCAACTGCTGCGCCAGCTCCAATGTCTTCTATTCCTGCGCCTGCGGCAAGTAGCTATCGAGTCGTTGTCGAGAGTAGTTATGCTGCTAGCGCTCAGCAAGTTGAGCGTGAAGCCTATGTCCGTCCTAGCGATGGTCAAGTGCAGATGGGAGCCTATCGTGATCCAAACGCTGCTCAGCAACGCATTGAAGAGTTGCGTCGGCAAGGTATTCCTGCACGAATTGAGTAGGAAGTTTAAATTAGTTGAGCGCACTTCGTGCGCTCAACTAATTTAATATCGAGTTACAGCCTATTGAGGCTTTAAAACCTAGAGAAATTCTTGAAAGTGCCGCTTCGCGGCACTTTCAAGAATTTCTCTAGGTTTTACAAAAGTGCAAAGCGCTGTAATGAGTCTGAACCCTGCCCAATGAGAAATTATTCGCGAGATGCGAAACATATATGCAGTTTTTTTTGGATGCGATCGCCTGTGGTTTACTTGCCGCCCTGACATGGATGGGCTTAGTGAAAATGTCTCCCCATCAACCCATCAATTCACTTAGAGCTTGGGGTCAGGGTGGTGGCATTGTGGCGATCGCTAATATTTTTGTGTGGTTGTCCTTGGTTGGCTTAAACTTGCGTTGGATTCCTCTATGGGCTTTTTGCTTTTCGATGATCAATGCGGCGATCGCTAGGCTAGTATTTCCGCTTTTTGAAGAAATCCAAATTCCCCTAGTTTGGTCTGTGATTATCCATCCTGTGGCGATCGCCGTGATGACGATCTTGCTGGGCGGAGCTATAGGATTTTTGTAAAAGCAAGAAGTTCGACGATTGTATCAAAAGAGAGAGGCGGCGCGATGCGCCGCCTCTCTTTTCGGTTTTAAGACTGGCGACAGCTATAAGTTTAGCGTGTCGAAAAATTGATCATTACTAACATCAGAGCAAAGGCTAACGCGCCCACACCAAAGATAGACAAAACGTTGGTGAACTGCTCTGTAAATTGCATTACCTCAGCCGCGATCACTTCGGGGGTCTTGTAACGGTCAGCCCACCAGAAATAGCTGAATGCAAAAGTAACTCCTAGAAATAGGATAACCACCAAAGTAAATCCAATTAAAGGGGTATAAATCATATATTTAGCAACTCCTACCACAAAAGGATATTGAAGAACGGCAGGCTTTGCCTGCCGTTCTTCAATAATATTATCGCGGCTCTATCTATATTTGTGAAGGCAAGATATTTGATAAATTGTCGCAGAAGGCGATCGCCACCCACTCGTCAATTTGCACGCGATCGCATTCATAGAAGCCAACTGCAAGCATGGCGGTGACTACATCTTCAGCGCGATCATAGGTATAACCTGCGGTGATCAAAATTCCTGAATTGAGACGTAAAGCTTTGGCAAATTCGGCAGCAAGCGAAATATGTACCCGCGCAAAAATATTTGCCACGATCAGATCAAATTGTCCTGCCGCCGCGATCGCAGGTACAGCTTTGATGTGATCACCACCCATCCAATGCCCCAATTGACTGGCACTACCTAGACTGGCTTGCATAACTTTTACCCTTGTAATCTGATTAAGTTGCATTGTTTCTTTAGTGGCAGTTACAGCTACAGGATCATTATCGATCGCTAAGACATTTGCCCCAAGTTTCGCGATCGCCACACTGAGAATTCCTGAACCTGAGCCAAGATCAAGGGCTTGCGATTCTGGCTGCACATGACGTTCTAGTAGTTGCAAGCTAAGTATGGTGGCGGGATGTAGTCCACTGCCAAAGGCAAGACTATTTTTGAGCCTCAGAATTATCTCTTGATCATTACGAGGAACATAGTCTAAATTGTCGGTCACAATCACAAAGCGATCGCCAATGCGTCTAATCAAAGCATTTGGATAACTTGAATTTGTCTGTAAGGTTGGCTTGGTGGCAACTACAAAAGTTTGCAACTCGCTAGTCATTCCTGTGCGATGTAGGGGCTTCAGGATATTAGCGATCGCCTTAACTCGCCGATGAATTTGCAAATCTTCGGGCAAATATATCAGCATCGTAAAAGCCCAAACCTCATTGTCTTGATCGTTATCATCTGAATATCCAACGTATTCAACAATATGAAAATCTTCTTGCAATATCTCCTTGGCAAGTAAAGTACATACCCAATCAACGGCTTCGTGATTGGTATTCAAGCTGATTTCAATCCATGACATGATGATTGTGGAAAATATAGCTCCAAGAGAGAGTTTCGGCGCAAAGTGCCGCAACTATCTCTTGTGGTTTGTTGGATCGAGGGCTAGTTTTTAAAAACCAATTTTGGTGTTTGTCACACCTTCGGTGCGACAAACACCAAAATTGGTTTCATAATGGGAAAGGCGAACAAGATCCCTAGCCCTAGATTTATGATTGTAAAAGGTTTAGAACTACCCAGTTGGGAAAGTATTAAGCGTGAATGGCGCGATGCCGATTTTCTGTTATTGCTGTTTCCAATCATGTTGCTGATTATTGGCGGTATCGCGATCTATAGCACAGACTTTAGTGTTCAACGTACTGAATGGTGGCAACATTGGATCACTGGCGTAGTTGGATTGGTGGTCATGTTTGCGATCGCGCGGTTTCATTACGATCAACTCCTGCGATTGCATTGGATACTTTACGCATTCACTATTTTTTCATTGCTATTAGTGATGTTTGTCGGAACGACAGCCTTGGGTGCAGAGCGATGGATTACCATCGGCGGGTTTAATATCCAACCGTCAGAATTTGCCAAGGTGAGTATCATTATTTCCCTAGCTGCGGTGATGCATGACCAACCAATCCAAAGCCCAATTGATGCATTTAAAGTGGCTTGGGTGACTGTACCACCTTGGATTTTGATCTTTTTACAACCAAATTTAGGGACATCACTAGTATTTGCCGCTATTACAATCGGGATGCTTTATTGGGCGGGTGCGAGTTTGGGGTGGTTGTTGCTAATTTTTTCGCCGATTATCTCAGCAATCCTTTTTTCGCTATCGCTACCCGTTTGGATTGTCTGGGTGATCTTGATGGGAGTGGCGGCTTGGGTGTCATTGCCTTGGTTTCGTATCGTTAGCACCGTGATGGCTGTGGTGATTAATCTCATCTCAGGACAGGCAGGAATTTTATTGTGGAATATCCTTCAGGACTACCAAAAACGTAGGCTACTACTATTTATCGATCCTAATCAAGATCCACTCGGCGCTGGCTATCACGTCATCCAATCCAAGATCGCGATCGGGGCAGGTAAGCTGCTGGGACAGGGCTGGCTCAAGGGTACACAAACGCAGTTAAGTTTTATTCCTGAGCAGCATACCGATTTTATCTTTTCGGCGATCGGCGAAGAGTTTGGCTTTGTGGGTTGTATTTGTGTGCTGTTACTATTTGTTGGTATTTGCTGGAGACTACTCGTAATTGCGGTGAATGCTAGGGATAACTTTGGCTCACTTTTGGCGATCGGTGTGTTTTCTTTTGTGCTATTTCAAACCTTTGTAAATATTGGGATGAATATTAATGTTGCGCCTGTAACGGGCATACCTTTACCTTGGCTAAGTTATGGGCGATCGGCTTTACTTGCTAATTTTATGGCGATCGGCTTAGTAGAGTCAGTGGCGGCTCACCGTCGCACAATTAAGTTTTAATCTATCCTATGAAGCACGCTGGGCGGGCTTCTTGACCCATATTTAAGTGGTACAAGAAATTTTTTAAAAGGCTGGCATAGCCAGCCTTTTAAAAAATTTCTTGGTTTTTAAGAAAGCGCAAAGCGCTGTAAATTACAAGAACAACTTATTCAAAAATCTCGATAATTATGCCGATACTAACTACAGATATTTCGTCGCCTAAAGTTACAGTTATCGGCGCAGGAAATGTCGGAGGGATGTTAGCCCAGCGTATTGCTGCTAATAATATTGCCAACGTGGTGCTGTGCGATGTGGTGGTGGGGAAACCGCAGGGAATCGCTTTGGACTTGATGCAGTCTCGCTCCATCACTACCCACGATCGGCAAATTTTGGGAACTAACAACTATGCCGACACCAAAGACTCGGATGTTGTTGTGGTCACCGCAGGACTGCCGCGCAAAGAGGGCATGACCCGCAATGACTTACTCAAAATCAATGCTGGCATCGTCCAAGACGTAGTTACTAAATCCATCGCCGAGTCGCCTAATGCAATTTTTGTGGTGGTGACTAACCCTCTCGATGTGATGACCTATCTGACATGGCAAGTCAGCAAATTACCGCCCCAAAGAATTTTAGGTATGGCGGGAGTCTTAGATACTGCGAGATTTCAAACCTTTATTGCGATGGAATTAGGAACCTCGATCGCCAATGTCCATGCCACAGTTTTGGGAGGACATGGAGATCTGATGTTGCCATTGCCAAGACTATCCACAGTCAATGGTGTACCAATTACAGAGTTGATATCGGTCGAAGCGATCGCGCATCTCGTGGAGAGGACACGCAATGGGGGAGCCGAAATTGTGAAACTAATGCAGACTGGTAGTGCTTATTTTGCGCCTTCGGCAGCTACCTATGTGATGGTGGAAGCGATCCTCCGCGATCGCCATCGGATTGTGCCTGCGGCAGCCTACCTGACAGGAGAGTATGGCTTAACCGACATATTTATGGGCGTGCCAGTGCAGTTAGGAAAAATGGGAGCCGAAAAAGTGATCGAGATTCAACTTACCGATGCAGAGTTGAAAATCCTCTATACTTCTGCGGATTCTATTAAGGAAAATATCAACTTACTATAGCTAGTAGAACTAAGGAATAATATCTGTGCGACTATTTAATAATCTTAAATATCTAAGGTCTAAATCTTGTGCTGCAAGTGCAGCGTGAGCCACAAGATTTAGCCCTTAGACGGTAGTTTCTAAAGCCATGAGCAGTGCTGAGCCAATTCTTGCTGGTAGATATCAGATTATAAAGTCACTGGGTGGCGGCGGTTTTGGGCGGACATTTTTAGCCAAAGATTTGCAACTGCCCGATAATCCCACCTGTGTAGTCAAGCAATTTCGCCCACAAATTAATAATCCTCAAGAATTAGCGATCGCCAAGAGACTGTTTGATAACGAAGCTAAAACTTTGCACAATCTCGGCAGCCACGATCAGATTCCGCGACTATTTGCCCATTTTGAACAGAAAGGTCGGTTTTATCTAGTACAAGAATTTATCGAAGGAAAAACCATAGAGCGAGAACTAGAGGGCGATCGCCGTTGGACACAATCAGAACTGGTATTGGCTTTACGAGATATCTTGCAGGTTCTTGCCTTTGTGCATGGCGCAAATGTGATTCACCGCGACATCAAGCCAGCTAATTTAATTCGCCGCCAACGCGATCGCAAAATTGTATTGATCGATTTTGGGGCTGTCAAACAACTTGGTACCGAGGCTCAAGAAGTTTTTAGGCAAGAAAATAACGTTACTCGCAGCGTAGTAGTGGGGTCATTGATGTATATGCCTAGCGAGCAACGCGCAGGACAACCCCAATTTTGCAGTGATATTTATGCTTTAGGCATTATGTGTTTACAAGCATTTACAGGTTTGAACTTAAAAGAACTTCCCAAAGCTCAGGAAACCAACGAATATAACTGCGCCTTAGCAACTCAAAAAGTCAATCTCAAAATCAACGCAGGACTAGCGGCGATCATCGATAAAATGACGCTCTATGACTATCGCCAGAGGTTTAAGGATGCCACTGAAGCCCTGCAAGCCCTAGAAAAAATGTTTCGGAATGCTCAAGCTGTCACCAAGCTCACGGTTTTACCACCCGCCGCGACCCCACCAATCCAACTAGAAGAACCTGAAGGACAAATTCCCATAAGCTCGCGCTTTTATATCCAGCGACCGCCCATTGAAAAGGACTGTTGCGAGACGGTTTTAAAGGCGGGGTCACTAATCAGAATTAAAGCCCCAAAGCAAATGGGCAAATCTTCCTTGTTATCGCGTACCCTTGCCTTTGCTAAATATAAAGGCTGTCAGATTGCCTATCTCTACTTACAGCAAGCTGATAGTGATGTTTTTGGTGATTTAGATTTGTTTTTGCAATGGTTTTGCGGCAGCATTGCTGCCGAATTAGGCATTGATGATAATTTGGATCAATATTGGCGAGGGGTACTGGGTAGCAAAAATAAATGCACTAAGTATTTCCAGCGCTACTTACTAGAACTTAGCGATGCACCATTAGTATTAGGAATTGATGAGGTGGATTTGATCTTTCAATATCCAAAAATTGCCACTGACTTTTTTGGGCTATTACGCGCTTGGCATGAAAAAGCGAAAAATGAGGATATCTGGAAAAAACTCAGACTGGTAATTGTGCATTCTAAGGAAGTTTATATTCCATTAAATATCAATCAATCTCCTTTTAATGTTGGTTTACCCATTGATTTGCCTGCGCTGACCATTGAGCAGATTATGGATCTTGTAAAGCGCCATCAAATTGCTTGGCAATCTAATGAAGTAGAACAATTAGCGCGACTCACAGGTGGACACCCATATTTAGTTAGGCAAGCCCTGTATCAAATCGCTCGCGATCGCCTTGATTTCAAGCGACTTTTAGAATCTTCAACAACTGAAGATGGAATCTACGGCGATCATTTGCGCCGCCATCTCGAAAATCTAAAAGAAGATACGGAGATCATGGAGGCTTTTAAGGAATTGCTAGCAAGCGATCGCCCTTTACAACTAGACAGCCGCATTGCTTTCAAACTGCGAAGTATGGGGCTAGTTAAGTTTCAGGGCAATCATGTAATCCCGATGTGCGATCTTTATTATCAGTACTTCCGACAGATTTTAAAGATATGATAGCCAACCTAAAGAAATTTTTGAAAACGTTTCCAAGCGAGGCTTCCAAGAATTTTTTTATAGCTTGTTTGATCAAGAATTGCGATAAAAAATGCTTTTAGAAAAGAACAAATTCTTTACCTATCAAGTTGGGGGCAGTCTCGCCATAGATGCCCCTACCTATGTGGCGCGGCAAGCAGACGAGGATTTGTACAACAGTCTCAAAGCAGGCGAGTTTTGCTATGTTCTCAATTCGCGACAGATGGGAAAATCGAGTTTGCGCGTCAGGACGATGCAACGACTACAACAAGAAAACTACGTCTGTGCCGCGATCGATATTACTGCCATTGGCACATCCGACATTACTCCAGAGCAATGGTATGCGGGATTAATCGATAGTATTGTCAGCAGTCTAAACTTGTATGCATCCTTTGATTTGGAAGAATGGTGGGAACGGCATCGATTACTTTCACCTGTGCAGCGCTTTGGGAAATTCCTTGATGAAGGGCTGCTCAAGACTATCTCTGCGCCGATTGTGCTATTTGTCGATGAAATTGATAGCATTCTTAGTCTTAATTTTCTCGTTGATGATTTCTTTGCTCTAATTAGAGAATTATTTAATCGCCGCGCTGATCGCTTTGTTTATAACCGCCTAACTTTTTCTTTATTTGGAGTCGCCACACCTTCCGATCTCATTCGTGACAAACAACGTACTCCCTTTAACATCGGTACAGCGATCGAGCTGCGTGGCTTTCAGCTCAAGGAAACCAAGCCCCTAATGCGTGGCTTATTATCAAAATCCCCAAACCCTGTAGCCGTAATCAAAGCAATTCTTGCCTACACAGGTGGTCAACCCTTCCTAACTCAAAAACTTTGCCAAATCATCATCAACTCACCCGATTCCATTCCCAATGGACATGAGTTAGTTTGGATCAATAACTTAGTGCGATCGCGCCTAGTTGATAATTGGGAAATACAGGATCAGCCAGAGCATTTCAAAACTATTCGCGATCGCATTCTCTGGAGTAGTGAGAACCGTCAAGGTAAATTATTGGGCTTATATCAACAAATTCTAAAATCAGAACCATCGAAAAATAAGACAGAGTGGGGGATTATCGCCGATGACTCTCCCGAGCAGACAGAATTACGTATCACTGGACTAGTGGTTAAGCGCGAGGGCAGACTCAGGGTTTACAACCCCACTTATGCAGCGATTTTTAACCCAACTTGGGTCAATCAAGCTCTAGAAAATTTACGTCCCTATGGAGAATCTTTTAAGGCTTGGGTCGAATCTAGCTACCTCGATGAATCTCGACTCCTGCGTGGACAAGCCCTCCAAGATGCCCTCACTTGGTCATCTGATAAGAGTTTAAGTAACCATGATTATCAGTTCTTTTCGGCTAGCCAAGATTTAGAAAAACGAGAAGTGGAAATTGCCCTGATTGCTCAAGCAGAAGCTAATCAGATCCTCGCCGCCGCTAAGCAAAGGCTAGAAAATACTCTCGAAGCTGAGAAGGCGGCAAAGGCTAGATTAGTCAAAATGCAGGAACGACTGCAAGCCAGTTTAATGGAAGCCGAAGTTGTTCTCAAAAGTGCCTCAGCAAAGGCGACCTTCATTCTCAATCAAAATTTTGAAGCTCTGCTGGAATCCTTAGAAGCAGGACGACAACTACAAGAACTAGAGATGGTAACAGGAGAACGCGCCAATCTCCGAATGCATGGAATTACGGCTTTACATCAAGCTGTCTATGGAGTGCATGAATATAACCATTTGTCTGGACATTTAGATATTGTTACTTGTACAGCTATACATCCCCATGATCATTTAATTGCCTCAGGTAGTAGCGATCGCACCATTAAAATCTGGGATATCAAGGGAAATTTGCGGCAAACCTTAACTGGGCATACTAATTGGATTACTAGCCTCAGCTTTAGTCGGAACGGGCAGTACTTAGTATCGGCTAGTCGTGATGGCACTATCAAAATTTGGAAAATTAGTCGATTTACGAAGCTATATGCCGAAAAACCACTATATACTCTCAAAGATCATCAATCTCCCGTGCTTGCAGTCAAGTTTAGTCCTACCGAGGCAATTTTTGCGTCCTGTGGTGAGGATGCTAAAGTCAGACTATGGCGCGAAAATGGCGAATTATTTAATACATTTACCAAAGGACATCATAAATGGATAACTTGCCTCTGTTTTAGTCCTGACGGTCAGCGCATCATTACTGCTAGCGCCGATCGCTCGATTATTATTTGGAACATAAATGGTACTCCCATTAAAACTTTCCAAGCCCACAATAGTTTTATTGAAGATATCGATATATCGCCATCGGGACGGTTGATTGCTTCTGCTAGTCGTGGTCGTGACATTAAGTTATGGAATATGCAAGGTAATCTGATCGCGACGCTTGAAGGGCATACTGATAAGGTTTTGCAAGTACGCTTCCATCCCAATGGTAAGTCCTTAGCAACGGTTAGCAGCGATCGCACGATCAGGTTTTGGAATCTTCAAGGACATTTACTAAAAACTATTCACGGACATAAGGGCGCTGTGGATTGTCTCACCTTTAATGCCAATGGCAGCACGATGGTCACAGGTAGCCAAGATACGACATTGAAGTGTTGGCGTACCAAAGGGAATAGTCTGATTAAATTGGCTGGACACGAGCATGATGTCAACCAAGTTATATTCAATAGCGATACGCAGCTTGTGGCAACGGCAAGTAGTGACGGTACGATTAAGCTTCGGGAAATTGATGGAACAAATGTCCGATCTTTAGAAGCCCATAAAGAGAATGTCAATAGTATTTGCTTTAGCCCTGATAACAAGCAGCTAGTTTCAGTCGGTGGCGATCGCGCAATTAGGATTTGGGACGTTACGGGAGATCTATTGAAAAGTATTTATAACGAACATAGTCTCTCCATTAATAGTGTTGCCTATCGCAGTGATGGTGATTTGTTTGCGACAGCTAGCAGCGATGGAACTGTAAAATTATGGAACTTTGAGGGCGATTGGATTCATACCTTAAGTGGTCATGCTAATGCAGTTTATCAAGTCCGCTTTAGTGCCGATGGCAACTTGATTGTCACCGCTAGCCAAGATAAAACGGTCAAATTGTGGCATTGGGATGGCAGCCTAATCAAGACCTTTAGTGGACATACGGGAGAAGTATATAGTGTTGATTTTAGTCCCGACAGTCAGACTGTGGTTAGTGGCAGTAAGGATGGCAGCATCAAGTTATGGAATCTTGAAGGTCAAGTAATTAAGACGTTCAATGAACATAATGCGGAAGTTAGGAGTGTATGCTTTAACCCCGATGGTCATGCGATCGCTTCAGGCAGTAGCGATCGCACGGTCAAGATTTGGAGTGTCGATGGGAAAGAACTCCTCACGCTCAAAGGACATCAAGAAACTGTAAAAAGCGTTTGCTTCAGCCCCAATGGTAATCTTCTCGCCTCTGCTAGTGTTAAAGGGAAAGTGATTTTATGGGACTTTGATTTGGCAAATTTAATGGAACTAGGCAATAATTGGGTTAGAGAGTATTGGGAAACTCGCACTGAGGAAACTCCATAGTTTTAAGAGCTAGATAAAAAACCTAAAACCTAAAAAGCTGTAGCGCACGCGCAGCGTGCGCTACAGCTTTTTGGGCTTTGGGTTTCTTTTGCCCACCTACTCATCGTTGGGAAGACTATAGTTTCTCTTGGGCTTTGCTCTGCACTTTAGGTAAGATGTCTCTAATGCTATTCATTTGGTGTTTTGATTCATTACTTGCACTTTATCCGATGAGTAGCTTTTTTTTCTCTCTCTAAAACTGCCCGAACTATTGTAGTAACATCATATTTTTTTGCAGAAACTGGCGATCGCAAATAAATTAGATAAAGATAAAATGCGATCGCCTCTTTAATCTCAGTAAAAGCAAACGGCGATCGCCTGATCCTAAAATCATCGCTTCGTTTATTGCGTTTATTATGCTAATCTTTGTACTGTAACAAACGCAATAAACGAAGCAAGCTTATTTGATGTTTCCTTATGGTATCTCTTAACCAATCTCTATATATTCCTACCACTGAAGAAACGCAAATTTCTAAGGAAAGTAGCCGTATTCTAGCGGCGCATATTAGCTGTAATACGCATCGGCTCAAAATTGTAGAAGCGGATGGCAGCGAAGAGATTGCGACAATTCCTGCGGTGGCTTACCGCTTATTGATAGATATTCTTACACAGATGTCACAGGGTAATGCGGTGACAATTATTCCGATTCATGCGGAACTAACGACTCAAGAGGCGGCTGATTTAATTAATGTTTCGCGTCCATTTTTAATCAAGCAAATGGATGCGGGTGTAATTCTTCATCATAAGGTTGGCACGCATAGAAGGGTGCGTTTTACGGATTTGATGGAATACAAGAAAAATATTGATGCTGCTAGAAGTAAAGTTTTGACTGAACTGGTGGAGGAGTCGCAAAGACTAGGTTTTTATGATTGATGTCTAGCAACTTTACGGTTTTGTATGATGCTTGTGTTCTGTATCCTGCGCCCTTAAGGGATTTGTTGGTTCAGTTAGCGATTTCTGATATTTTTAAGGCAAAATGGACAGATTTAATTCATGATGAATGGATACGCAACGTCCTTAAGAATCGTCCAGACTTGAGGATTGAGCAGCTTCATAAAACTAAAAATCTGATGAATATCCATGTTAGGGATTGTTTAATTACTGATTTTGAATGGTTAATTACTTCCCTTAATCTGCCAGACCCTAATGATCGTCATGTTTTAGCCGCAGCGATCGCAAGTGGCGCTAGTCAAATCATCACTTTTAATCTCAAAGATTTTCCTCAATCCGTTCTTGATATCTATGGGATTGAGTCATTACATCCTGATGATTTCATTGCGAATATTATTGATCTCTATCCGTTTAAGGTTTTCAATGACGTAGAAACTGTGAGAAGTCGCCTTCGATATCCGCCAAAGTCATTTGATGAGTATTTGGAAATTTTGCTAAAGCAGGGGCTAACGGTTTCGGTGTCGATGTTGCGAGAATTAAAAAGTCAAATATCAAACTTTTGATCGCCTCTTTAATCTCAGTAAGAGTAAACGGCGATCGCTGATACTCCCCCAACCAAAACTCATTTGGCAAAGGATCATTAAAATCATCACTTATCCAGATTTGTCCATCATGTAGACCCGCAACACGCTGACAATTAATTCTATGGTTGTCATTGCTTCAGAATAGTTCATACTAAATATTTATGCCAGTATTCTAAAGTAATTGCACCATAGAGATCGCCTCATAAACCAAGCATTTGTTTAACATCATTTAAAGCGATCGCAGTTTTACTTTCAACGAATAACGATCGCAGTTATTTTGATAGTGATAGGCGATCGCGATTTATTAGTTTTACATCCCTTAAGAAATATTCAGATTCTCACACCAGCCGACTTCCTAGCTAACAGTCCGTAAAATGGCACATAAGCAATCAATTAGCTGTCTTGATATATGATCGAATTAATAAGCGATCGCATTTTGTTTGTAACTAAAGGCTTTTTGTATGTCTAGCGCTATTACCAGCATCATTATTCGAGGCGCAAATCACTACTACAGACTTACTTCTTCCCAGCCTTCAATAACTTCTGATCAGCAAGCACCGACGATCGCTTTTTTACATGGTTGGATGCTAAGCCAAGCCTATTGGCAGCCACTGATTAACCAACTGCAATCTGATTTTTCTTGCCTATCCTATGATTTGAGAGGATTTGGGAAATCAGATACGGGCGACTGCAACGAGTACTCACTGGTTAGCTATGCGCGAGACTTAGAAGAGTTGTTAGATAGTTTAGGGATTACTAATGTTTGGCTAGTTGGGCATTCCCTTGGTGGGGCGATCGCATTGTGGGCGGCAAATTTATTAGGCGATCGCGTTTTGGGAGTAGTTTGTTTAAATGCGGGCGGTGGTATTTATATCAAGGAGGAGTTTGAAAAGTTTCGTGCCGCAGGAAAAATCATTCTGAAATTGCGACCCCAATGGCTACAAAATTTGCCAATAGTTTGCACACAGTTTGCTAGGGATAGTGTTTTTAATCCTTTGGAGCAGCCTTGGGGAAAGCAAAGAGCGATTGATTTTGTGTCGGCAAAGTACATCGCCGCGAAGGGAACTTTGCTAGATTCCACTAGTGAAGAAGAAGTTCATAAATTGCCACAGATTGTCTCAAAATTACCCCAGCCTATTTATTTTGTCGCAGGGGCAAATGACAAGATTATGGAACCCAAGTATGTCCGCCATTTAGCCAGTTTTCATCCATCTTTTAACGGCTATGGAGAAAATGTATTTGAACTTCCCAACTGTGGTCATATGGGAATGTTAGAACAGACTGATTTGCTACATAGAACTCTATTAGATTTATTAGCGCAAAAAGCGATAAGTAAGTAGGCAAGCGTAATTAAACCCAAAACCCAAAAAGCTGTAGCGCACGCGCAGCGTGCGCTACAGCTTTTTGGGTTTTAAGGTTTCTTTTGCCCACATACTTATCTAAGCGAAATAAAAAATGGCGTTGCCATTTTTTATTTCGCTTCTCTAGTTTCCTGGGGTGGGTTTGAGAGTGAAGAGAAAATCCAATCGCGTAGTTTTAGAATCTACATTTGTGGAAGTTACGGCAATACCATTAATTGCGTCAAGAATAGAACGAATTTCTGTGAAGTTAGGATTAGACTTGACTTCGGGTGGTAATAGGCGATCGGCAAGGGAAAGTGCCGTAGTCATATTTAAGTAGAAATAACCTCCATTTGATTTAGGAATGTCAGTGGTTAGAATTTGAAAGGACTTGCTCTCGGTCAAACTGCGGGAAGGCTTGGGGACAAACATATTAGCAAGATCGCCCATTGACCAAAACACAAAATTATTATCTAAAGCTCCACGCACCGCCACACTGGTATTGCCGATCATCCAAGCCGTAACAGACTGACTAGCTATTTGTTTTGGCTTAACCTCCACAGCTTTAGGCAATAGCCCTCCAGCGTTAGATTGGGCTGCTTTATCAATCTTCTCAAAAGCCGATTGCGCCATGTTTTGATCACTAGCTTGAGCGATCGCCACAAAGCCAAAGCCAGGATTCGCCAAGATGCCTTGGTTATTTGGAATTGCCGCGATCGCAAATTCTCCATTCATCCACTTCAACAAATCTTGATCTAGATCTAATTTGAGACTATCTTTAACTCCTTTACGAATCTGTTCAATTAACTGCGCTGAGTTAGCATTTCCCTTCGCTTGAGACACTAATGATTGCCAAGATTGATAGAGATTGACCCCAGAAACTAGCAAAAACGTCTCTTGGGGCAGAAGATTTAAGACCTTTGCTTCATTATTGACAAGTGGACTTGGATTGTCATTTTTGAGGTAGGTATTTAATTCAAAACGCAGCCCTTCCTTTTGAGTACCGCCTGTCAAGGTCATGGCATCTAGTTCTCGCCGTGACTGTGCGATCGCCGCTTCATTGAGATTTAGATTAGCCTGAGAGCCAATAAATTCTAAGGCGACATCCCCGTCTAAATAGACTTGGACTAATGGTTCGACAATTTTAGTATTAGCACCTGAGCCATATACCTTTGTAAAAATTGGCTTTTTTGCCAAGGATGGGCTATCACCTTTGTAAGTATCGATCGCCTGTTGAATCAATAAAGAACTAGTAGCGATCGCCACATATTGACCACCAAGATCGGCAGTTACGACACTATTATTCGCGTCGCGAGTAGGGGACTCATAGTAAGTGATGTCCTTGTACTGTCTAGATATAAATCTTGCGCCTTGTTGCGTTAGCGCTTCACGATATTTGATTAAAAAGGCATCTGATTTAACGCGATCGCGAGTTGGTGCAACCACCAAAGTTGAGGCTGGGGCTTGAGGTTGGGCGGAGTTCGGCACTAGGGCAGTCATGATATACCCACCCTCTAACCAAGGCTGAACATCTCGACTATACTCAGTTTTACTTTGCACTAATAATGAATTGAGTGGCGATTTGGCGATCCCTTCGCCAATTAGCTTTTGGGATGCAGGTGTACCAAACTGCGCCAACTTTGTCCAAGGCTCAGATTTAGTATTAAATGCCATTACCACTTGAGCGCCTTGAGGAATTACGGCGGCTGCGCCCAATATGCCCTGAGTTGACTGCGATCGCTGTGTAAAATAAAAGTAAGCTCCCCCAGCACCTGTAGCCAATACAGAAGCCCCAATGCCGATATACATCAACATAGCTGACTGTTTTTGCTTAACAGATTTATTAGTTCTTGATGACTTCGACATGGGTATGAAATAAACCTAAAAGTTGCAAGATGTTGAATGCCAAATCTTCATCAACATACTACAAAATTGGTTGCATCGCCCATATAAGTAGCTAGGCGAAATAAAACCCAGAACCCAAAAAGCTTTGGCGCAAGCTGCTCGTGCGCCAAAGCTTTTTGGATTTTAAGGTTTTTTATCCTGTCACTTACTCTCTTCTTACTCAGAAATTTTCATTATTAAAATTGGTGTTTTGAGGGTGCAAAGCGTTTCTTATGTAGGTTAGGTGAGATGGCGTTCATCTGCTCAAATTATTTAGTGTTATTCTTAAGTAATGGGGATAGTAAGTATGCGGGCAAAAGAAACCTTAAAACTCAAAAAGCTGTAGCGCACGCTGCGCGTGCGCTACAGCTTTTTAGGTTTTGGGTTTAATTATGCTTGCCTACTTAGCACCTAAAAAATTACATTTAGCAATCCCTAAATGTTCATCGTTATCTTTCGCAACGCATTGTGCTCAAACACAAAACAGTAAGTATTTTGAAGATGTCGCAAAACAACACTTTCAAAATACCTACTGTGACTCGATTGATAAATAATTGCTGTGATAGATCGTGCGTTCATTCCACTCGATTCCCAGTGAAAGATTAGCGGTGCGGCGCTAATCTTTCACTGGGAATCGAGTAGTTTATTTAGGATAGCTACTTCAGGAAAATAACTTGGTTGACTTCTTAAGAAGCATAGGCAGCGTATGGACACAGATAACCTAGCCGTTTATAGCCTGATAGAGCAACTACGCGGCTATGGGCGCAAACAATTTACTGGCAAACTAGAGCTTCAAAGTATCAAAAACAGCAAATGGAATATTTACTATTGCCATGGAAGGTTGGTATGGGCTTCGGGGGGAATTCATAACCACAGACGTTGGCGGAGGCTAATGTCCCAATATAAGGTGCGAGTAGACTTTAGCAAGATGTCATTTCGTAGCACAAAGGAAATTAGGCTCTGGGATTATCATGTATTGGTAATTTTAATGAAGCGGTTAGTCTTAAACCGAGAGCAGATTTCACCAATTATTGAAAGCTTTGTACAGGAAGTTTTATTTGATGTAATCCAATGTGCAGCCAATGAAAATATTAAGTATTACTGTGACCTTGAAGATGAAGTCACTCCTGTAATTGCGTTGATCCATGCTGAAAGTGCCATAGATAGAGCCTATCAAGAATGGCTTTCGTGGCGAAAAGTTGGAGTTGCTGATTTTTCCCCTAACCTAGCACCTTGGATCAAGCGCCCTACTCAACTCAAAGAAGAAGCTTCAGAATTGACTCACAAAACTCTAATCACCATTCTTGATGGCAGGCGATCGCTACGCGAGTTATCGGCATGGTTAAAAAAAGATTTACTGACACTGACCCAGTCATTAATGGCTTACTACTATCGGGGGATGATTGGACTGGTGGAAATTCCTGATATCGAATCTCCTGTTACTTCCATTTTTTTAGGAGCGCCATCCAAGCTTGAACCGATAAAACTAATTGAAAATACTCAAATTCAGATGGAGTCAAATTTCCGCTTGCATCATCCTTTAATAGCCTGTGTTGATGATAGCAAACAGGTATGTATGACAATTGAGCAGATAGTTAAAGATTTTGGTTTCTATTTTCTAGGAATTCGTGATTCTATTAAAGTTTTACCTTTGCTGATCGAACATAAGCCAGAAGTAATCATTCTTGATCTGGTCATGCCGATAGTGGGCGGCTATGAGTTATGTACTCAAATTCGGCGAATTCCTGAATTTAAAGATACTCCCATCTTGATATTGACCAGTAATGATACTTTTATCAACCAAATGAGAGCTAAGTTCGTTGGTGCAACCTCATTTATCTCCAAGACATCAGCCAATACCAAAATCGGTGAGCAGATCCAAAAGCATCTACCATAAGTAGATACTCCCTTCCCAGTGAAAGATTAGGGTGCGGCGCTTCGCGCCGTACCGCTAATTCTTGGTTTTTAAATGCGTATTTTTATACTGGGAAGGGAGTAGGTAAAAGAAACCCTAGGCAGAACCTATGCTTTTCATTTTTTTGAGTACCCTTGTTAGTTTTAATTCTAACTTGCTCCCCGATCTATTCTCATCTCTGCCACCTTCTAGTTCTATTAGCGAAGTAAATTATGATTATGAGCCAACTAAGACCCTAATTGCCGATTTACAAAAAGGTGGTTACGTGATTTTCTTTCGACACACGGCAACTGATATGAAGCAAAAAGATCGAGATCCTAATCTGGAGAACTGTGATGGTCAACGCAATCTGAATCAAAAAGGAAAAGAAGAAGCTCAACAGATTGGAGCAGCCTTTAGACGTTTCAATATTCCTGTCGGCAAGGTTTTATCTAGTCCATTTTGCCGTACCTTAGAAACTGCTCAAATTGCCTTTGGCAAAGCAACTAAAAGTGAAGCACTACTTTCGGTCTTTTATGACCATAATAAAAATCTAACTATAATCCAGTCTTTTACTAAACTGCTACGAACTATGCCTTCAGATGCAACCAATACAATCTTAGTAGGACATGGTGTAAACTTGGATACCGCCCTAGAAATAACCCTAAAAGAAGGAGGAGCAGCAATTTTTAAGCCAAAACCAGATAGCAGTTTTGCTCTAGTGTCTCAAATTCAAGAAGTAAAGGAATGGGAAGAACTAACTTCAAAATAAGTTAATAGAACCATTAGTAGAGAATCATTATGGAAGCATTAGCAATACCGACGGAAGTTCGGACTATTCACCCTGACGCATCTTTGGGGAAAATCTATCTAGATTGGATGCCTCAGCCAGGCAACTATATTGATATAGAAGGCGAAACATATACTATTTTAGAACGCCGCCATCGCTATCAATTGCGGGGAGGGCGATACAACTTAGCCAATATTTTGGTATATGTTCAGCGATCGCCAGAAAAATTAGAAAGAAGTCTAGTGAATGATCGGTGGATTATCGGAGACGATAGCTGCCGATATAATGCTATTTCAGAAATACTTCGCTGTGCAGTTAATCCTCACGGTCCTTGTCAAGGTTGCAACTTTTGGGAAGAAAAATAAACCCCAGAACCTAAAAAACTTTGGCGCACGCGCAGTGTGTACCAAAGCTTTTTGGGTTCTTACCTAGCTACTTAATCCTAAAAAAGGTCAGTGTAAAGCGTTGACCTTTTTTATAGACAATTAGAACTGAACGCCTACACCAGCTTGCAGAGAAGCTCCTGCGGAGCCGTTAGATTGCCCATTGAAAGGAATTACAGCATTGCTATAGAGCAGCACACGTCTATTCAAGCTAACTTCAATCCCTGGCTGTAGTGCAAAAGCGGTCTGGTCACCTGTCAAGCTACCATTACCACCAACTTTAAATGAAGCACCTGCCCCAAGGTAGAGATTGGTGCGATCGCCTACTGGTAAATCATAGGAAAGAGTTGGCACAATTGAAGTTCCATTGTTACCAAAGAGAACTGAACTTCTAGCAGAAATAGGCACACCATCGAACTTGTAGCGACCTGCTAAGTTTGCACCAATCACAGAAGGGTTAGTGGCAAAGCTCTGAAGCGAGATACCAGCACCAACATAGCTACCAGGTTGGCGAACAGTTTCGGCTGAAGCGATCGCGCTAAAGGAGGTTACAACTGAAGTAGCGATCGCGATTCCTAAACAGATTTTAGTTAGAGATTTCATAGGTTTAAGTTTCTATCTTTTTTGAATTGTCGTGAGAGATGCCTCTTTTGACTGGAGTGAGATCCCATTGTTCCCTCTATTCTTTTTCCATTAAAAGCAATAAAACCTAGTCACTGACTAGGTTTTATTGCTTTTAATGGATTTCTATCTCTTCAGAATCATCCTTTCAGGTGAGTAAAAAAACCTAAAAGCCCAAAAAACTGTAGCGCACGCGCAGCGTACGCTACAGTTTTTTGGACTTTTAGTAACTACCCGCAGTCGCGACTTCACGCAGTTGCAGATCGCAACTGCGCCATACTTGACCATCTAGAGCAGTTTGCTCAATCAAGCTCGCAAGTCGCAGCGTTTTTAATGCTTGATCACCACCAACGGAGGGCTGCTTCTTATCCCTCACGCACGCCACAAAATGCTCTAGTTCAGCATGAAGTGGCTCAATATTACTGGTATACACTTTTTCGATAAAACCATCTTGACGATAAAGTACCTGACCATAATCAGTCGTCCAATTTGCCGTAGTTTGGCGATGAATCAAGATTTCATTATTGAGAAAATCGGATTCTGTTAAAGAATTCTTGCAGTGAGCGGTGATTTTTCTCTTTTTACGGTGAGTAACTTTGCTCGCCGTGAGTGTGGCAATTACCCCATTCTCAAAGCCAATCGTTGCCGTCACATAATCGAGATAGCTAGATTCTGGCGAGACCCGATTGCCATGAGCCGAGACACGCACGATCGCTGAAGGTACTAGCTCCAAAATCAGATCAATATCGTGAATCATCAAGTCAAATACGACCGATACATCATTAGCCCTCTGCGAGTAAGGACTCATGCGATCAGCCTCGATCGCCAAAATAGTTTCATGTTTTAAAACCTTACTCAACTCTTGAAAAGCTGGGTTAAATCTCTCAATATGTCCAACTTGCAGGATTTGATTTTGTTCAGTAGCGGTTTTAACTAAGGACTCTGCTTCTTCGATAGTGGCGGCAATTGGCTTCTCGATCAATACATTTACGCCAGCTTTGAGGCAAGTTGTTCCCACGTCATAATGTAAGCGCGTAGGCACGGCAATGCAAACTGCATCAACTAGAGGTAATAGCTCTCGATAATCTTCAAAATACAAAACACGGTGCTTGGCGGCAGTATCACGACCACGCTCAACACTTACATCAGAAACACCAATTAATTCTGCATCTTTC
Organism: Pseudanabaenales cyanobacterium; assembly: GCA_038215315.1. GTDB lineage: Bacteria > Cyanobacteriota > Cyanobacteriia > Pseudanabaenales > Pseudanabaenaceae > Pseudanabaena. The sequence continues at coordinate 21,475 of JBBQRB010000003.1, read as the reverse complement.
AGCAAGCTGAGAACCCTTGCATGATGCTGCCCCATATTACCGATACCGATGACACCAACCCTAATGGGATCGTGGAAATTACGATTGGGGCTCATATTCCTCACACACGCTCAATAAACACGCTCAGTTTGTCCAAAATCGTAACATGGATGCATGACTTTCCTAGCAAAAAGCACCCCAATGGGTGCTTTTACAAAGGCTAAATCAACCCGTATTTCTCATCCCTGCGGCGATACCATTAATCGTCAACAAGGCCCCACGCAATAGCTCATTTTTAGAATAGCGCGATCGCAAATCAACGGTATCCGAGCGATGTTGGCGTAAACGCTTGAGCAAAGAGGCTTGGATAAATCCAAGGGGCACAATCGAACCATTGCGTAACTGCACAGAGCGTTGCAGATCGCGATCGCTATCTAGCATTTGCTTTTGACCAGTAATTGATTGAATCACCATCAATGTACGCTGATATTCTTCAAGAATTTCGGTAAAGATCTCCTCAAAGGCTTGCTCATGCCCTTCTTTAGTTAGCTCTCGCATATAGTGATGGGCAATTTGCATATCAGTTTTAGCCAGAGTCATTTCTACACGGGAGATCGCCGTCTTAAAGAAAGGCCATTTGCTATAAAAGTACTGCAAAAGCGATAGATGTCCTTCAGGATTGTCCAACAGAAACTCTTCTAGTGCTGCGCCAATGCCGTACCAAGATGGCAGCAAAAATCGACTCTGAGTCCAACTAAACACCCAAGGAATTGCCCTAAGGCTTGCCAAATCACGTTTGCCAGCGCGGCGAGCAGGGCGGGAACTGATCTGTAGTTGGCTGATCTCCTCGATTGGGGTAACTTGATGGAAAAATTCTACGAGATTTGGCTGTTCATAAATAAGATGGCGATAAACTTCGCGCGATCGCACCGAAATTTCTTCCATCGTATCTAGCCAGCAGTCAAGCGTATCAGTGCTACTGGGCAGCAACGAAGCTTGAATCACAGCCGTGGCAATTGTCTCTAGATTATAGAGAGCAATTTCGGGCAAGGAGTACTTAGAAGCAAGTACTTCGCCCTGCTCAGTAATTTTGATTCTGCCTTCGATGCTACGACCTGGTTGTGCCAAAATCGCCTCATAGGTTGGACCACCACCACGACCAACAGAACCGCCGCGACCATGAAACATTCGTAGATCAACCTGATACTTTTGGCAAACATCTTGGAGGGCGCGTTGAGCTTTATAGATTTCCCAATTGCTACTCAAGAATCCTGAATCTTTATTACTATCCGAGTAACCAAGCATTACCTCTTGAAGATGATCATGGTTTTCGAGATAAGCGCGATAAAGGGGTAGGTTAAATAGCTCTGTCATGATTGGTGGAGCGCTGCGTAAGTCCTCAACCGTCTCAAACAAAGGAGCGATACTCAGTGATCCCTTACCAGTCGCAGGATCATAAAGCCCTGCTTCCTTGGCTAGTAGTAATACTTCAAGGATATCGCTGACACTACGATTCATACTGATCACGTAGTTGTTGCAAATGTCTACCGAAAATTCTTGCTGTACCTTGGCTACCATCCGAAATGTCTCAATAATTTCGTTAGTTTTGACACTAAAGTCCAGTTGCGCGGGAATCATCGGGCGACGTGTTTTTAGCTCTTGGGTCAGCCAAGTCACCTTTTCTAGTTCCGTTAGGTCGTCATAGGGCTGATCCAAGAGCTGAAGAGATGCAGCTATTTCCGCAATTGTGTTGCTATGCTGCGTGCTTTCTTGGCGGATATCGAGGTGAGCAAGATGAAAACCATAGACATGAACCTGACGAATCAGGTTCTCAAGGGGCTTAGGGTTGAGGTTAGTTTCAATTAAACTCGCCTGAATTAGTTTCAGTTCCGCTAAAAATTCACAAACATTAGTATAGAGCTGATACTCTTGCCCCTTAGTCGATAGTTCCATCTCCGAAGCTTGCCAACCACTATGACGTAGCTTTTGGTTGCGATCGCGAGTGCGAATCAGTCGTTCGCGCACATAGGCGAGCTTGAGGCGATAGGGTTCTTGCCGAAACTTGATCGAATTTTTTTCATAAATTTCTGGCAAATGGATTTGATCATCACCAAGGGAGTCGAGCAGTTCTTGAGAGACATCGCTAAGACTTTGCGATAGCGATAGCAATCTACTGAGATGCTCAACTGACTTGATGTATTTGTTAAGTACCAAATTGCGCTGATAGCAAGCTGTTTGCCATGTCACTTCAGGAGTGACATAGGGGTTACCATCGCGATCGCTACCCACCCATGACCCAAACTTACAGAAGTCATAGCGGGGTAATTTCATCTTCGGGAAGGTGATACTCAGTGCAGAGGCAATGCGATCGTAAAGCACAGGAATAGCATCAAATAAGACCTCTTCAAAATAGTGGAGGGTATAGTCTGCTTCGTCTAAAACTGTAGGTTTGATTTGGTTTAGTTCATCAGTACGCCACCAAAGACGAATCTCTTCAGCAATCTGCTCTTGTAGTGAGGCAGCCTCCCAATTAGACGCTATTGTCTGTGTCAGAAACTCATCACCATTAGAGCCAATGATTCGATCCAGCTCTTTCAACATCTTGGCGATCGTCCGTTGTTTTTCGCGAATCGTATGACGAACAATTTCAGTTGGGTGAGCCGTAAACACAAGGCGAATATCTAGATTGTCGAGTACCTTCTGAATCTGACGAGTTGGCACATTCACCTTCTTCAAAGCTGGAAAGAGCCAACGAAAAGTTCCCGCCGCATATTCAGCTTCGCTATTAATCGGGCTAACCCGATGGATGCTGGTTTGTTCCTGTTCATGATCTTGCTCAACTATATTGATTAGTTGAAAAAACAAAGCAAATGCTCTTGCTGCTGTAGTAGCTTGGTGAAGATCCAGACTTTCAACTACTTTTAAAACTTCTTCGGCAGGATATTCAGGAGCTTGACCTTCGGGTGAACACATAGCTCGCAGTTGACGCAATAAATCAACTAGCTCTTGACCACTTTCTCTCAATAAAACGGATTCCCACAAGTCCTCAACGAGTTTGAGACGATATCGCAAACGAGAATTTGCGGCACGCAGATCGCTCTCGATGTTTACTATCTGTATTAATGACGCTGACAGTACGGCTGGGGAACTCATCCAACTTTCTCCAAATTTTCTTTGTGATCCAGAATTTTCGCACTTTAAGACCTGCGCTTCTGTTGTTCAGGTAGCACTTAGCGATTGCTTTAACAAAGAAGTCAAAATCTTTCGGTAAGAATCAAGCTTAAAAACTCTATTTTCTTCTATACCATACCAGTCTGTAGCTTCGTTAGTAACTGATTTACATCAGCAATTCTCATCATAAAAATCGGTTTTTTTAAAGCTCATCTGGGACAGGGCTCCAAAAAGCTGATTTTCAAGTTTTCAGCGCCAAAAACGATGAAAACCCAAAGCCAAGAGAATTTTTAAAACCGTTGCAGAGCAAAGGTTTTAAAAATTCTCTTGACTTTGATTTAAGAGTAAAGCGCTGTATTTAAGCTGTATAACTTTCGTCAAGTGGACTAGGACACAAAAACAGAAGACGAGTTGCGGCGCAACTCGTCTTCTGTTTTTGTGTCCTAACAAGACTGACTACGACTGTATTTAAAAATATGTTGAAAATATCTAGATTTTTGCAATATTTCTTTACAGACTATTCATAATAGTAAGTAGAACTAAAAAATATTTAAGCCCTAATTTAAATCAATGTTTGATGTGCTAATAGTTGGTGCAGGTATGGTGGGTGCAAGTTTAGCCTGTGCTTTAGGCGACAAAAACTGTGCCGCAAATCGCAATCTTAAAGTAGGAGTCATCGAGGGAAATGGGAATTTTCTTCGTGGAGAGTTTACGGCTGATGGGCGAGCTAGTGCGATCGCCTACGGTTCGAGCCAGATTTGGCAAAACATCGGTGTGTGGGGTGGAATGCAGCGTCGCGGCGTAACCCCAATGCATAAAATCCAAGTATCAGAGGGAGATCTGCCTTACCAAGTGCAATTGCGCTGCGAAGATATGCAGCAGGAAGCCTTGGGATACATTGTTGAGAATGCGGTCACATTAGCCTCGCTTTGGGAGTTTGCCAAGGAATGTCAAAACGTAGAGCTAATCTGTCCTGCCAAAGTTTTAGATATTGAATATGCCAGCGATCGCGATGTGATGCGCGTCAAAATCAGTTCAGAGGTCGGCGAACAATATTTGGAAACAAAGTTATTGGTGGGTGCTGATGGTGGGCGATCTCAAATACGCAGCATGGCAAATATTGAAATAAATGAAAGGCTGTATGAACAAACTTGCATTATCACTACCATAAAGTCGGAAAATCCACATCAAAACTTTGCTTACGAGCGATTTCAACCGAGTGGTCCTTTTGCGATTTTACCTTTGGGTAGCGATCGCGCCTGTGTAGTCTGGACAGCAACCAAAGAAGAATCTCCAACTTTATTAGCGCTAGATGAGCCAGCATTTTTACAAGAACTAACTAAACGCTTTGGTCTGCCATTAATGCAGATGTTAGGTAATATCACCGTTGAGTCAAAGACGCGCTCCAACTATGTACCCCGATGGATGCATAGCCAAACCTATATCAAGCAACGTTTAGTTTTGATTGGTGATGCGGCTCATACGACTCATCCGATCGCAGGTCAGGGCATGAACTTGGGTATCCGTGATGTAAATGCCTTGGCTGAAGTATTAAAAGCTGCCCATCAGAATCACCAAGACTTAGGAGCAACAAAAGTTTTAAAGGCTTATCAAGCAAAGCGTCGATGGGATAATTTCGGGGTAATTTGGCTTACCGATATATCCAACCGTATTTTTTCTAGCCAAAACTTGCTACTGAAAGCGATCCGCCGTTTAGGTTTATTAATCCTGCAAATCTCTCTATTTAAGCGAATCTTGATGCATTTCATGATGGGGATGCATCAAGTCCCAAAGTAGTATCAAACCCTTAAAGTTGCTGGCGCAGCATGACAAAAAAACTGCGGCGCGATGCGCCGCAATTTACAGCCTCAATAGGCTTTGCAAAAGCGCAAAGCGCTGTATAAATTTTGCTTGCTAAACAGTAGCCAAAATTTTGATGTTTTCATCCCACTTACGGGCAGGACTCGCTCTGCGAATATTGCGCCAAATTTGTGTTGCCGCCAAAGTGCCATCAGCAACAGCGATCGATACTTGATTCAGTCCTTTCTTTAGGTCTCCAAGCGCAAAAATGCGATCGTGGCTGGTCTTACACATATCGTTAGTGATCAAATTTTGACCATCCCACTCCAAACCTTCAATACCCTTGAGGTAATGACTATGGTAAACAGAACCCATACTAACTAAGCCAGTTGTCGCTTCAATGACTTTGCCATCGGTAAGTTCCACGCCACTAAGGTGATGGTTTTCACCATGAAATTTGGCAATTGGAGCTTCATATAATGGGTAGCCGTATTCAGCAAGCTTTTGCCTCATGCCATCGCTAACTGTACATAGACCATGCGTTAACACTGAGATATAGGGAGTAAACCAGTTCAAAACGAAAGCTGCATTAATCTGAGATTCTGTATTAGCAATGAGTACAGCTTTTTGATCCCACATATCAAAACCATCGCAGATCATACATACATGGAGAGTATAGCCAGCATAATCATATACGTTCTGCATATTCTCTAATTGAGGCAAGTTGTCCATAATCCCAGAGGCTGCGATTACATATTTGCTACGAAAAACTGGATAAATACTGTCTTTTTTACCAACTTTTACTTTTACAGCAAAGGTATCGCCTTCATCGGTAACTTCTTCTACATAGCCACGCAAATTATCGGCTCCCCAATCTAGGGAGGTCTTACCGGCATGATTCAGAATATCTCGCCCTGAGGTGTGTGGATCAAGTCCTACATAGTTACGCAGATCCTGCATCCATAGCGATCGCCCTTTACCTTTCTCGATAACTAAGCATTTAAGTCCATAACGAGCAAGATAAATTGCCGCCGACAAACCGCCCATACCACCGCCAACGACAATCGCGTCGTAGACGGTTTCCAAGCGTTCGTTAAGATTTTTGCTAGAGAGTTTCATAACCACCCCAATAAAATTAAGTCAACAAATACAGCGCTTTACGCTGTTATAAAACCCAGATAAATTTTTAAAAGTGCCGCAAAGCGGCACTTTTAAAAATTTCTTTGTACCTTTAAAGTCTCAATAAGCTGTAATCAAGCCGTTAACTCTACAAAGATTGAAGTACTATGCCGCCGCCTAAAGCAGCAACATGGTACTTTGAAATCAAAACTATTATAGTTGTTCTTAAAGATTAACCAATGAACGCTAGACGTGGTGCAGATACACCAGTGGATTCAGAACCCTTGAGGTATGCCAACATCGTATCAGCATCAGAAACTTCAAACGGATCAGTTGGGCAGTTGTCAGAATAACCAGCTTCGGTGAAAGTCTTTTCGATCTTGCAGTCATTTACCAACATCGAATAGCGCCAAGAGCGAAGACCAAAGCCAATATTAGACTTATCAACTAGCATTTCCATCTTGCGAGTAAACTCACCAGTACCGTCTGGTAGCAAGAATACATTCTTAGCACCGATTTCCTTGCCCCACTTAAACATAACAAAAGCGTCGTTTACGGACACACAGATAACTGCATCAACACCTAAAGACTTAAATTCTTCGTAAAGCTCTTCATAGCGGGGCAAGTGATTAGATGAGCAGGTAGGAGTGAATGCTCCAGGAAGAGAAAAAACAACTACTTTCTTGCCAGCAAATAAATCTTGAGTGGTTTTATCTTCCCAACGGTAAGGGTTAGAACCTTCTACAGACTCATCGCGTACACGGGTCTTAAATACTACGCTTGGTACGGTTTCAATAACTGCCATGTTTTTATATTTGATGTTTTTCTGGACACTTCTAAGAATAATTCTTATTTACAAGTTAGTCAATAGTCATATTTACTCAATTCTTTTAAAAAATTTAATAAGATTGTGATTCTTATTTAGGAATGATATATTAGTAGACTAAATAAATATGGCTAATGTCTAACTGAATTAGCAGAGATTCTGTGGGGACAGTCAGCATGATCAGGAGTAAATCAATATGCAAAAACAAGCAGCTCGAGTTGTTCAAATCTTAAAATCTAAGGGGTTACGAGTTACGCCACAACGTTTTGCTGTTTATGCGAATTTACTCGATCGCCCAGACCACCCCACGGCTGAGCAAATTTTGAATGATCTTAATCAAGATGCGCCCACTTCATCGCAGGCTACGGTCTATCTATCGCTTCAGACTTTGCGGGATGCTGGACTAGTGCGTGAAGTACTGCTAGAGCAAGGGGTATGTCGTTATGATGCAAACGTAGAGCCGCATCATCATTTTCGGTGTCGCTGTTGTGGAGAAATTGAGGACATTGCGTGGCAAGCCTTTGAAGGCTTAGGCTTCCAGCAGGTGCGATCAGGGTTAAGAGTTGATGGATATGAAGTGACTGTAAATGGCGTTTGCGATCGCTGCGTAACCAGCTAAAAAAATGGGCGTAACATTAAATGTCACGCCCATTTTTTACTAACTTGCAAGGTATTCTTGCATTCTGGCTTTACGCTTCCGCAAATAGTCCATTGCTTGACGTTCTAGCTGTCTTACCTGTTCACGACTTAGATCCATCCGCTTGCTGATGCTAGCTAAAGACATTTCCTGACCGTCATCAAGTCCGTAGCGCAAGATCATGACTTGGCGCTGCTTTTCAGGCAGTTCCTTCAACAAGATCTGAATATCAGTACGCAGGGACTCTCGTTCAACATAGTTATCAGGAGAACGTCCAGTGTCTTCCAATAATTCAGCAAGCTCTGTATCTTGATTATCGCCAATGCGTAGATCAAGAGAAATTGGCTGTCTAGACAGAGAGAGACACTCACGTACTTGATCAGTTTTGATTTGCAGCTCATATGCTATTTCGGCAACAGTTGCAACTCTACCCAACTCCTGAGATAGTTGACGCTGCGCTTTCTTGATTTTATTGAGCTTTTCGGTAATGTGAACTGGCAGGCGAATTGTCCTTGCTTGTTGGGCGATCGCGCGCGTGATTGCTTGACGAATCCACCAATAAGCATAGGTAGAAAATTTAAACCCTTTAGTTGGATCAAACTTATCTACTGCACGTTCTAATCCTAAAGTCCCCTCTTGTACTAGATCTAAAAGCTCTAGATTTCGCTTTTGATATTTCTTAGCTACAGAAACAACTAGACGAAGGTTTGCCTCGATCATTTTACGCTTAGCCCTAGTTCCAACCCGAATATTGCTTTGTAATACTTCAGGCTGTGTACCTACAGCGATCGCCCACTCTTGTTCAGTCGGTAAGCGATCGCTGATTTGAGCTATTTTTTCTTGAGCTTCAAACAACAGCATCATCTGCTGCACTTGCTTACCGTAAATGATCTCTTCCTCGTTACTGAGCAGAGGAATCTTCCCGATCTCATGCAAGTACGTACGAACCATGTCAGCAGACAGACCGACCTGCTTGTTAGCTTGCCTATCCACTGTTTTTGGTGTGGTTTGGGTCAATGGTTCTTCAGACATATCAGCTCCTAAAATATTAAACTGAGAGTTTTTATAAATAGTTCCTAGTTTTCAGGAAAATTAAATAAGAAGAGCTTAAAAACTAGATTTTTAATAAAAGTCACACTTCTTATGCAGGAACTTTTAAAATCGTGTTCTTTAAGTTTTATAAAGTTGATTTATTAATACGCTACTTGTTCCAACATTAATTTGTATAATACAAGATTAATCTTTTTATCTCTTGCGTCTAAGGTTACATATTATTACAAGGTTACTAGAAAAGTCAAAGGGTTGCTATCAGTATCTATCTAAAGGATTGGACGAATTGAAGTAAGTATTTACACTCATTGCTTCGATAAAGCCAAGTCATTTTTCAATTAAATTACTAGAAGTTTTTTCAGTGGCAACAGTCTTTAAATAATTCTTGTAACTCAATATTGCAACTGCATATCCAAAAACTAGGCAAAAGAGAAAATAAAAGTGTGATCTACATTGAGACACTAGGAAGTACTGTTTGCGAAATACTCGTCACAAACGTGGTTGACATATCTAAAAAATTGAACAACTTCCATAATTTATCTGTCAAAATTCTATTCAAATTTCAAATCTTGTAACAACAGATCAAAGATGACGTATTTAACTATCGTGTTTCCTAAAGATTATTCACTGAAATTATGTACCTATTCCTTTAGCTTAAGTTAAGAAATTAAATATATTGAAATTCCAGCTAATTTACTCCCCCCTATAAGGTTAAAACGTGCGGCTCTTGCCAAGTGTCGCAAATGCTTCATTTACGAGATTGCATAGTTTGATAGTCTTTAATGCGTATAGCAATCCTAAATGAGTTGAGATTGCCGAAGTCTCTCTCAACTCATTTAGGATTGCTATAGATAAAAGTAATAAAGTGAAATCACTCTTTTGGGTGAATCCTATTGGTTTGGGTTTTAATTCCCAAAAATGTGCCAACCCTTTTGGGAATTGGTATAAAATTAATCCGAAAAAGTTAGGGAGAAGATTTGTGGCTTATTCAGTTACGTTGATTCGCGGAGATGGTATTGGACCAGAAGTTGCCAAAGCTACACAGACAGTAGTGGATGCAACAGGCGTGAAGATTGATTGGAGTATCGAAGATGCAGGTGTCGATGTGATGGAAGCCTACGGCACTCCACTACCCGATCGCGTACTTGAGTCTGTGCGTAAAACCAAAGTTGCGATCAAAGGACCGATCACAACTCCTGTTGGCTCAGGGTTTCGATCCGTTAATGTCGCCATTCGCAAAGAGCTTGATCTATATGCCAATCTCCGCCCTGCCAAGTCAATGCAAGGTGTAAGAAGCAAGTTTTCTGATGTTGATTTGGTAATTGTGCGAGAAAATACCGAAGATCTGTATGCAGGAATTGAGTTTCAGGCAGGCACGGAGGATGCTGAGAAAGCCAAGAAGTTCATGGAAGAACTCTCAGGAAAATCTATACGCGAAGGATCAGCGATCGGGATCAAACCAATTTCTGACTTTGGCAGCCGTAGAATTGTCAAGTTTGCCTTTGACTACGCCAGAGAAAATGGACGTAAGAAAGTAACTGCTGTTCACAAAGCTAACATCATGAAATTTACTGATGGGTTATTTCTCGAAGTAGCCCGCGATGTTGCCAAGTCCTACCCTGAGATTGAGTTTGAAGATCGCATTGTTGACAATATGTGTATGCAACTAATGCAAAAACCAGAACTTTACGATGTTTTGGTACTACCCAACTTGTATGGGGATATTGTTTCTGATCTGACATCAGGAATGATTGGTGGTTTGGGTGTCGCCCCCGGTGGCAACTACGGTGATGGGCTTGCTGTATTTGAAGCGATTCACGGCTCTGCACCTAAGTACGCAGGACAAAATAAGGTAAACCCCACAGCTCTAATTTTATCAGGTGCTTTAATGCTCAAGTATTTGGGCGAACCTGAAGCTGCCATGCGTGTTCAAAAAGCTGTCGAAGCGGTAATTGCTGAAGGCAAGTATGTCACCTATGACCTTGCACCTGCGGGCGCTTCATCGGTAGGTACTCAAGAAATGGCTGATGCGATCGCATCTAAAGTCGCAGCTTAAAGCTTAGCAATAACATCAAGAAGTCAATAGGGCTAAACCATAATGACTTCTTGATGGAGAGAATCATTTGATGAGAATTGTGACTTTTTAGTAAATAGATCGAGACTTTTCAATAATTTATTGTAAAATTCATTTTGGGTAGACACAGTTTAGAGATATAGCAGTAGCCAACTATATTAGATTTTAAATTACTTGGCTGTAGCTATATAAAAATCTACAATTTAACGGAACTTCTTAGCAAATTTTATCGACCTAAAAATCACAGTGGTTCTTAGCAGTTCTATAGGCTTAATGTCTGATGCTTTTTGGCTGCTAGGGTCGATTACAAAAAATTAGGACTGTTATAAAAATGTCTTCAACAAATTTGTCTCATCAAGTTTTAAAAAATCAGACGGCTGCCATTAAAATTGTCTGCTTGAATACTATTTACACTGGCGCATTTTGTTTTGCCTCTGTTATGGGATCTCTAGCAGTTCCATCTTCGTCAGCACTGGCGCAATATGGCTTAGGTTTGCCAAGATCCGCAGGTACGGGTGGAGCAACGCGAGGCGACGGGTTACCTCAGATTACAATGCTTGCACCTGAAGATGGAGCAAAGACGCTATCTTCACGACCAACACTATATTGGTATATTGCATCGCCTAGCAGCACTTCTACATCTAGTGGAACGCCAATATCTACTGAAAATGCTGAAAGTACATACAAAGTCACTTTCTTTTTGCGTGATGGTTATGATCGCTCCGCAAAGCCAGTATTTATTGCAGAAGGTAAAGCTAAAAAACCAGGGCTTTACAAATTTAAGCTGCCAGAAGTCGCTCCTGCACTAATTAAAGGTAAAGGGCAGCGTTGGCAAATTCGTTTGGAGACCAATGGTGGTGCTTCGCTGGTTAACGTTAATGCGCCCATTCTTCTTGATGAGAAGCCAAAAGTATCAGAGGCGATCGCTAGTGCCAAAAATGGTTTAGAGAAGGCAAGAATCTATGCCAAGAATGCCTATTGGTATGACGCTCTTGATGCTTATACAGTTTGGCTTTCGCAAAATCCTCAAGATCAAGCAGCTAAAACCGAGCGCAATAATTTACTAAAAGAAGGCTTTAAGACCCATACAGCCTTTAGCAAGGAACAGGAAGGAAACGTTGCAAAGTTGTTGAATAAACTTGATGAAAGTGCCAACGCTATATCAATCAACTTAAAGCCTAGAACTCGGCGCTAAATCTCAAATAATTTAGGGGGCAGCGCTTCGCGCTGCCCCCTAAATTATTTGAGAATAAAACCCAAATATGATTTGGTGGGCGAAGCCCGCCGAATCATATTTGGGTTTTATTTGTGATCCTAGACTGTTTAATAATCAAAGAAAAAATGGCTATAGCATTTTTATTTTGGTATTAGACAAAATGATATGATGTGCCAAACTTATTGCTGCTTAATTCTTATTTTAAAGTTGAGATCGTTAGGGCAAAGCTATGGCAGACAATTCGGGTAACTTTTGGGGAGGCTTTATCTTCGGTGCCGTCGTTGGCGGCGCAGTTGGAGCTTTGGTCGTACTCAAGCTGACTGAGCCAGAGGAAGAAACTCTAGAGCGTCAAGCCGAGAGCGATTCAATGCTAGGCAAGCCCCAAAACTCTAATGAGTTTGCTCGCCGTAATCTCGAAAAGAAGATTGCTCAACTCAATGCTGCGATCGACTCTGTTAGTCAAGAATTAGTAATGACTGAAGGCAAAAATGGACGCAAGCAAGCTTCTGTTGAGTCACTGCGAGACATTAACGTTGATGATCGGAAATTGTAAAAAGCCTTATTATCCGCACATTCATTAGAATGGTATTGACGCATTCATAAGTCTTTCTTAGTCCCACAACCAAAAATATTCCTATGGCAATTATTCTAGGCACTCTCAGTTCATTTGTTTCAATTTACTTAGGTTTACTATTTATTAGGGTTTTACTGACTTGGTTTCCCAATATCGAGTGGTATAAGCAACCTTTCGCCGCACTCTCACAAATTACTGATCCTTATCTAAATTTATTTCGCTCGATCATTCCACCACTAGGAGGCATGGACTTTTCGCCTATGCTGGCTTTTCTGGCGCTCAGCTTTTTGCAAAGAGCGCTTGAACCCTTAGCCGCAAGAGCGAGTATGGGCTTTTAATGTAAGCTTATCTCTAGTTAAACTGGGTTCACGTTAGGAAATACAAAATATATATGACGGGTTTGTTAGATTTGAGTGGAAAAACCGCTCTTGTGACTGGGATCGCCAATAATCGCTCAATCGCTTGGGGCATTGCTCAGAAGTTACATCAGGCGGGCGCTAAGCTTGGCATAACTTATCTGCCAGATGATCGCGATCGCAGTAAAGGTAAAGTCGCCGAATTAACCAATCCCTTAACACCAGACTTTCTGTTGCCTTGTAATGTTCAAGATGACGCACAGGTAGACGCTCTTTTTACATCCGTTTCTGAGAAATGGGAAAAAATCGACATTTTAGTGCATTGTCTAGCCTTTGCCAATAAAGAAGATTTATCTGGAAACTTTACCGATACCTCCCGCGCTGGATTTCAATTGGCTATGGATGTGAGTGCTTACTCCTTGATTCATCTATGTCGAGCTGCTAGACCGTTAATGAAAAATGGGGGTAGCGTGATTACCCTTACTTACATTGGCGGGGTCAGGGTAATTCCTAACTACAATGTTATGGGTATCGCTAAAGCGGCTCTGGAAATGAATGTGCGTTACTTAGCCTCAGACATGGGGCCGGATAACATTCGTGTTAATGGGATTTCATCTGGAACGATTCGCACGCTTGCTTCTTCTGCGATCGGCGACATTCATAAAATGCTTCATCATTACGAAGAAACTTCACCGCTACGCCGCCTCGTGACCACTGAAGATGTGGGCAATGCAGCTGCTTTTTTGGGTAGCGATTTGTCTAGCGCGATCACTGGACAAATTATTTATGTGGATTCTGGCTACGAAGTTATGGGAGTTTAATAAATACTTCTATCTTCTGCGATCGCTAAAACTCTTGCTTACCAGATCAGTATTTTAAAAAATTCCCATGCAAACGGATATCTTCAAAGAGCTGTTTCCTCTGTTCGACGCTGCTAGCCTTGAGACTTTGGAATGGCTCCTCGCTGAGTCAGTAGAAAGAGACTATCCATCGGGACGATCAGTGCTTATGGAGGATGCTTGGGGCAATGCCGTTTACTTCATTCTCTCTGGCTGGCTTAAGGTAAGATTTTTGCGAAATCAAGATGCGACTACGCTGGCTGTACTTGGTAACGGCGACTTTTTTGGGGAGATGGCGATTTTAGATGAATCACCGCGTTCTACAGATGTGGTCGCTTTTACGCAAGTAAGAGTTTTGAGCATCCCTGCTCAAAAGTTTATCCAGTTTTTGTTTAAAGATCCGCAGCTACATCATCGGATGTTGCAGTTGATGGTAAGGCGCTTACGTAAAACCAATCAACGTACTCAACTTCGCCAGCAGGTTCCTGCCGTAAGAATAGCCACTGTTTTGACTGGCTTAGCTGAAACCTATGGTAGTAAGACTGATTCAGGCGTTGATATTTTTAATTTGCCTGTACAAGATATATCCGATCTCTCAGAAGTGAGTCCTGAAGACACCTCTAAAATATTAGAAAAGCTAAAGAGTAAAGGCTGGATTGAGATTGATCTTAAACGCCAAGTACTAAGCATTACTAACGAAAAGCAAATGCTACAGTTAGCCACATTTCGCTGAAGAAGAGAGTCTCGCTTTGCGAGACTCTCTTCTTTGGCTCTTAAATATTAAAACCCAAGAATTAGCAGTGCGGCGCTTCTCGCCGCACTGCTAATCTTTCACTGGGAAGAGAGTAATCAACATGGGAGTCAGCATTAGCTCAAAGCTAAAGCGGAGATTACGAGTACGTTCCTAGCAGTTCTAATTATTCAAATTAATTTTGAGATTTTTAACGCCATTGGCGCTGAGAATCTCAAAACTGCTCATAGTCTATTGTTGGGGCGTTGAAGCTGGAGTTGGTGGCTGACGAATTGTATTGTTTGAGCCTGTTTGTGGCTTACTCTGTACAGAGCGAGTCTGCCAGTCGCCAAAAAAGCGATTCATTGTCATAAATCCAAAAAATGCAGAACCACTCATAATTGCTAACAACACAATAATAGTTGCCCATGTCTCGACACTTTCCGCAAGCCCATAGCGAGTGCGATAGGGATCAATTTGGCACTGACCATCGCGATCGCGAGCGGTAACTGGACGACGTAATCTTAATCGTTGATCATCTAACTTTTCTAATAAAATCCAACCAGCTTGAGACTCTTCAGCACAGACCTTACTCAAAACACGGCGACTACGGAAGCCACCACTACTGGTACGCAAAATTTTAAATTCCCAGCCCTTAGGCTGATCGCTAGATGTATTGGACTCGTAGCGAGTGAGGTTTTCTTCTTCCACTTCTTCCCGCCGTTTGTTGCCTTGTTTAGACCGAAATATTCTATCGATAATCACGTACTGAATCCCAACATCAAGGATGATTGTGCTGATAATGATGGCGTTAACAGTCAGCATATACACTTGACTAGTGTTTCTAAGAAAGTATATACGGTGGCGCAACTCACTGTATTCAAGATATTGCCTGTATTGTACTTAATGATTATGCAATTCTCTTAATGAAATTAGTTTTAGTCGGTAGTTCAAAACCCAAGAAACGAATTGCGGCGCATCGCGTCGCAATTCGTTTCTTGGGTTTGTGTCCTGACAAGACTGACTACAGCTATATAATCAAAACTGGTGGAAATTCTTAGAGATCGCGATATGATTGCTATTAAAGATCAGCTTCAAGCTATTGCCAAACTTTTATGAATTCTATTGTCTTGATGGCAGAATTACTAACCGATCCCGAATTGCGTCGCACTCCCGACAACCAAAGTTCGATCGCGTCATTTTTAGTGCAGTTTGCGGGTAGTCGCGCTGAAGAGGCTCCTTACCGCATTAAAGTTGTGGGCTGGAATAACCTAGCGGACGAGATTATGGCAAATTATCATAAGGGCGACCAAGTTGTAGTTGAGGGTCGTCTACGTCTTGATACTGTTGATCGTGGCACATATAAAGAAAAGCGTACTGAGCTAATTGCTCAACGAGTTCATGGATTTTCTGGTGGGATTAGCAGTTCCTCAATGGCTTCGGCTCCAAGTTCTAATAGACAGCCTACCAGTAGTTCAGTGCCAGCGAGTTTACCAACAGAAAACTTCAAGGAGCCGCCTCATAATGTTGTACCAATGTCAACGGGTTATACTCCTCCAGTTTCTAATACACCAGACTATGACGATATCCCGTTTTAGATGTAAGACGCTTCGACTTAGCTCAGCCAAAATATGCGGTGGCTGAGCTAAGTCGAAGCCCTGTTTTTGTCATAAATGATTTGGGACTGATAATCAAATAAAACCCAAATATGATTCGGCGGGCTTCGCCCGCCGAATCATATTTGGGTTTTATTTGGTTTGTTTGACTAGCACTAGAGCATCTTCTTTAGACTTGATTTTGCCTTCAACTTGGGCAATTTTCACAATCTCTAGTAATTCACCAATTTTAGGACTAGGCGCAATTCCCAACTCCTTTTGTAAATCATTTCCTGTAATCAATGTCACTGGATAGGCGATCGCATCATTAGGATCGAGCCAGCGCTCTAGCCAAGGATAAATCAGCTCTATGGGATGACCTTCAGCGATCGCAAGGGCAGCGATCGCAGGGAAAAATTCTAAGGTAGGCTGAAAAAATCTATATTTTTCTAAGGCAGATGAAAAGTCTAATCGCTTAATAAACTGGGGTAAATAACGCAAAATTCCAACTAGCCAACGCTGCTCGGCGCGACTTAGCCCCAAGGGTTCAAGAGCAGTTGCACTAACTGTTAAGGCAGCTAGTTTAATGATCTCTAAAGCATGGCGATCGCCAGTGATATTTTTAGTTACAAATAGTTCTAAATCAGGAAATTGACTTAGTAACCTGACGATTACATCCTCAATCTTGGCGAATCTCGGTAGGTTTAAGTACTGACTTGGTAGCCAACTTTCAAGAATGCGATCGCCGATCATTTCCGTGATCCATTTACTGCTATTGGGGACTGCAAGCAGATAGCTTAGCTCTGTCCGCACTCGCTCTGCTGCGACAGACCTTAACCTTGGGGCAAGTTTGATTAGTACCTGTCGAGTCAAGCTTTCGATTTCAAAGCCAAGTTGAGCTGACTGCCGATATCCTCGCAAAATCCTTAATGGATCTTCAGCCAAGTTTTCAGGATTGACCATTCTAATTCGATGTAATTTTAAGTCATCAATTCCGCCACAAGGATCAATGTAATTTTCTCCTGCTAAAGACTCAGTTGCAGTTTGTTCTAGTTGGTGACATTCGATCGCGATCGCGTTCATACAAAAGTCGCGCCGTCCCAAGTCAGCAACTAAGCTGCTACCCATTTGTTGAGCAAAATCTGCCGTACCATTGGGAAATACAACCCGAGCGATCTGTCGCTCTGCATCTAGCACCACAAATCCTGCCTTATATTTACTAGCGATCGCTCGAGCAGTTTCCACTGCCTTTGCTGGCAACACAAAATCTAAATCAAGATATTTTCCTTGACGATTTAAAAGTCGATCTCTTACCCATCCTCCTACGAGATAGGTCGGTGTGGGTAAATCATTAAAGTCGAAGGGAAATCGCTGCAAAATCTATTTACGGTGTAAGTATTCATAATTTTTATACTATAGCTGTCGCCACTTGTATCAATACAAACCCAAGCCCAAGAATCTAGAGGCGGCGCTCCGCAACGCCTCTAGATTCTTGGGCTTGGATATAGCTAGTTGTCTAAATCTGGAAATTGATCCTGATAAATTACGACTTCTTGAGACTCCAAAGAGATGGGAATGTCAAGAGATAACTCCAATTGATCAGATTGATCTTGCTCAATCAAGTCGTCAAGCAGAGATGGGGATGGCAGCGAACTATTTTCAGCAGGATCGCACTGTGCAACTATTGGTATCATTAGTAGCTCTGAAGTAGGCGCAACTAAAGCGCGATCGCCATTGTCATTAGATCGATCAATTAAAGGCTTATTGGCAGCTGCCCTTAATTTGTGGCTAATTTCCGCAGTCCTTTCCGCAACCATATCAGGACTCTCCAGTGAAGCTTCGTCAACCTTGTTGTCAATGGTCTCAAGCTTTTCTTTGGCAGCGATCGCATCAAGAGCCGCTTCTGCCGATAAGTCCATTTCTAATGCCGAGGAATCTAGCTGAGTTATATTGCCTGAACTAGCATCATCATTAGGTTCATCAAATAGAGAAATCAGATCAGGTAACTGTTCTCGCACCATCCTAATCGGTAAGTTAGCGATTAGGGCAGTCATACGCTTGTCTGACTCTAGTCGAATATCTAACGAGCCTTCGTCTAGTTCCACGTATTTTGATACAACGCGCATAATTTCGTTACGCATATTATCAAAAACCTGCGGTTCAATCGCCGCGCGATCGTGGGCAAGGATAAATTTTAGACGCTGCTTAACCTTTGCTCCACTAGGAACATTACTTCTTTGAAATAAGCGATCAAGCAGTGTTGAAATCATCTCAAACCTCAAGAGTTACCAGTAATCCAGCTTGATAGCTTAGCGAAAAAACCTTTAGGTGGAGCTTCAAGTTGTAAAAACTCAACTTCTTTACCCTCAAGACGCTTCGCTACATTTTCGTAAGCAATGCCAGCCTGAGACAGTTTATCTGATAACACCAATGGTTCCCCTTTATTTGTGGAAACAATCACCTGTTCGTCATCAGGAATTACGCCAATAAGTTTGACTGATAGAATATCCAACACATCCTCAACGCTCATCATGTCGTTGTTTTTAACCATTGCTGGACGAATACGATTGACAATAAGTTTAATGTCAGTAATACGATTGGCTTCAAGCAAACCAACTACACGGTCAGCATCACGGACTGCGGATATTTCAGGAGTTGTGACAACAATCGCCTCTTTTGCACCAGCGATCGCATTTTGAAACCCAGATTCAATTCCCGCAGGGCAATCAATCAGCACATAGTCAAAATATCTACCCAAAACTTCAACAAGGGCTTTCATATGTGCAGCAGTAATTGCTGTTTTATTGCGCGTTTGTGGTGCAGCTAACAAAGATAAATTGGGCTGACGTTTATCTTTAACCAACGCTTGATCGAGTTTACATTCTCTAGCAATTACTTCTAAGGCGGTATACACGATGCGATTTTCTAGCCCTAGTAGCAAGTCTAGATTTCGCAAGCCGAAGTCAGCATCTACTAGAACTACTTTGCGACCGAGCTTAGCAAGGGCCATGCCAAGATTAGCTGAAGATGTGGTCTTGCCGACACCACCTTTACCAGAGGTAACAACGATAATGCGACTCATGTTTACGAATTACTGATTAGAGAGGGATAATATCTCAGAGATTAGTGAAGTTTAGTAACACTAGTTTCTGTTTTTGGAGTAGTAATCAACAACTTGGACAATCTGAATAACAGGTGCACCCTGTTGACTAACAAAAGCTACCTCTGGAGAAAAGTAGGTGCTAGGACTCTCAACACGGGCAATCAAACTAGCAATCCTAATTTGGGTAGCGTCTAGGTGAGAAGCCAAGACAATTGATTGGGCATTTCCTTTAGAACCAGCATGAGCCATGCCCTTCAGTTTACCGCAAACAATAATGTCTCCTTCTGAAATCAGTTCTGCGCCAGCGTTGACATCACCGAAAACAATGATACTCCCTGAATGCCTAATTTCGACACCAGATCTCACAGTCATCTTAATGTATAGAGGGTCATCTGTTGGTGCATCAGGAATGGGATTGAATCCCAGCAGCTCTCGAAATATCGTTCCCTGTTCCACGCATAGACCCATACTAGCGGCGTTGATTGCGGTTTGACGGCGATTAGTGACAACGCAATGCAATAAAAGTTGGTGATTTTGCAACGACTCAAATATTTCTTGGAGTTGGCGACTATCGAGTAAGCGATCGCCAGCTTGCAAATACACCTGAGTACGCGGCTTCCATTCGTTGCCACTCGCTGCCATGCGTTGTTCAAGCTGCGTGAGAATTTCCTGCCACGTCAAATTCATCAAGCCGTTATCAGATGTGTTAGCCGCTTGCTCATTGTTACCAAATATCTGAATTAACTTAGCAACTTCTTCTTTTTCAGTTTTTGGGCTGCTTTGATGTTGACCAAATTCTCGCTGTATTTTCTTTTCGGCAGGCAAAAGAAGATTAAGCTTACCTTCTAGAGTTTTAAACCGAACTTGAAATATCTCAGGTTCAGCAGGGTTAGCCTGTAAAGCATTCTTTATCTCAGCTTTTAGAGGCTTAAGTTCACCGCCTTCGACATCAGCGATCGTCAATGGTGCAGGAATATTACCAATGTATTCATCATTAGCTTCAGTGACGATAACCTCAGGCATTTCCGCATACGACAAATCCTCCGCACTTGACTGGTTTTTGGACACAGGCGGAGGATTGTTTTTAACGGCAGTCACACGCTCATTTACATTCATGAAGCTTGGTTGAAGTTCCCAAAAATATAAGACAAGGGGCTTAAGCCCCTTGTCTAAGACAATCTACGCGGAAGGTAACAACTGAAGATTACTTTCTGCGCCACTAATCGACTCTTGCTCGATTACTCTGACTTTGCCATCGTCATCGACATCAACAGTTACAGATGCCCCTTCGCGCACCTTTCCTGTGAGGATTTCTTCAGCAAGAGAGTCTTCGAGCAAGCGCATAATCGCCCGACGTAATGGACGCGCACCGTAGCTTGGATTATACCCTTCTTGGACAAGTAAATCCTTGAAGCGCTCAGTTACGGTCAGGACGATATCCTTCTCAAGCATCCGCTTGAAGAACTCGTTGAGCATGAGATCGGCGATCTCCTTGACTTCGGGCTTTGTCAACTGACGGAAGACGATGATTTCGTCAAGACGGTTGAGGAACTCTGGTCGGAAGTATTGCTTTAGTTCTTCGTTAACTAGCGATCGGATGCGGGTATACAGCCCATCTTCTTGGTTAGCTGCGAAGTCAAAGCCAAGACCACCGCCGCCTTTTTCAATGACTTTAGAACCAACGTTCGAGGTCATAATCAAGAGGGTGTTCTTGAAGTCAACGGTACGTCCCTTAGAATCGGTCAGACGACCATCTTCTAACACTTGCAACAACAAGTTAAAGACATCAGGGTGAGCTTTCTCAATTTCATCGAATAATACGACGGTATAAGGCTTACGTCGGACAGCTTCGGTAAGTTGACCGCCTTCGTTGTAGCCGACATAGCCAGGAGGCGAACCGATCAACTTGGAGACGGTGTGGCGCTCCATGTATTCCGACATATCGAGGCGAATCATCGCATCTTCAGAGCCGAAGAAGTAGGCGGCAAGAGCCTTAGTTAGCTCAGTTTTACCAACGCCTGTGGGCCCTGAGAAAATGAAACTAGCGATCGGGCGATCGGGACTCTTGAGACCAACACGGGCGCGACGAATGGCGCGAGAAATCGCTTTCACGGCTTCATCTTGACCAATCACACGACCATGGAGAGTTTCTTCCATCTGCATCAGCTTGGCAGACTCGGATTCAGTAATTTTAAGGACAGGTACGCCAGTCCAAGAACTGACGATGTAAGCAATATCCTCTTCGGTTACATGGATCTCAGGAGCGTTCTCGTCTGGGGCTTCCGCCTTTTTGGTTTGACTGAGGGCGCGAATTTGTTGCTTGAGATCGATTTCTTTGTCGCGCAATTCGGCAGCTTTGTCAAAGTCCTGTTTCCGAACGGCATCGTCCTTTTCCTTGAGGGCTAG
>JBBQRB010000002.1:0-71391 GCA_038215315.1 Pseudanabaenales cyanobacterium | reverse complement strand
GTAGAAGATTATTGTGCTGAATTTGAAGAAGCTGGGAATTTTCAAATCTACCATGATGGGGAAATTCGAGATATTCGCTGTATTCGCCCTTGGGCTATTAACCCTACCCAAGTCCCCAAAGATGTCAAGGTTACCTCAAATGCTTATCCAATATGGCATAACCAACTTATTTCACCCCCTGAAGAAAATGAACTAATTTTGCCACAAGGAACCGCATGGCTGCAAATTATTCAGCAGGCTTGCTACTTCAGCCACAATACGCAAAATCCTATCGAAGTTCGCAGGTTCACAACTGGTTCTAATGCAAACATTCGCATTGAAACAGGTAGAACTGTCAGAGAGTTAGAGACATCAATTCAGTTTGTCCAAAAAAACGATCGCAGTCCTGCGGCTGTAGGATTTGCTTTCTCGGCTGACGCTCTAGTGTTTCGTTTCAAGCTTCCTGACGGGTTTGCGATCGCAGGTAGCGATCACAACGGTGCAAAAGTTCGTGCTTTCCGCACAACGTACTTTCGCTATCGCATCCTGCATGATTTTCGACTTGATGGCATTACCAATGTCTTTCAACGTGATTGGCTTTTCCAGATTTATCTTTCAATGTTGACAGCTAGAGCTATTCGAGATGGGCTGTCTCTTGCTGAAACGCACCAAAGCTTGACAACAGCAGACAATCTAAGTGCAGAAATCGCAAGCGTTTTAGATACGATCTTTCAAACACTTCATGTAGAAGAGCCTGACGAAGAACAACCCGATAGCGAGGTTACTGCCCAGAATATGCCTGAAGGTCGGCAACCTACTCACGAGAGGTTACTAGCATTATGTCAAAATCCAGATGTTTTAGATGTCCTAAACGATCTGGCACAAGTCCTGTGGCAAGAACCAGATCCAGAATGGCATCGATGGTCAGTCCTGCGTTTTAAGGCAACATTGGGATGTGTTTTGCTGGAAGCTTGCTACCAACTTTGCCCCCAATTCGATTCTAGCGATCTGCTTTTAGATATTGACGCAGGTGCGCGCTCGCCTGATGCTTTGTCTGTCCCCGACAACCTTGATGAAATCTGGATTACAGAAGCAACAGTTGGTGGTGGTGGTGTAATCGAAGAAATTGTTCGGCAGTACACTGCTGACCCAGCAAATTTCTTTCGATTAGCGGAAAGTGCCCTCGAACCTTCTGACTTTGAGGTGGTTGATGCAGAACTAACTAAACTGTTGGAACTGACTCAAACCAAGGTTGAAGTGACAAACACTTTAGCTCAAGTACGATCGGCTCAGTCCTATGCTGAATTGGTACAGGAGAGCGATCGCTTTCGTAAAGTATTAACTAATCATGGCATCCTCGCAACACATCCAGTTATAGCGGCAATGAATGCTCGGATTCTTCGCCCTGGTAGTTCTAGCCAGACAGATTTAAACCTACATCATCTAATCTCTGATTGGCGATCTGAAGAAGAACGGATAGGAGTTGAAATTGATGCGCGAGTATTCGCCTATGTTGCAAGCGGGCAAGCCAAGTATAAGAGTCTTTTACCCCATGCAACAACAGACGCTCATGCACTCTTTAACGTAATTTCTAGCCTCCTTTGGGTAAGGGGCAATGCGATTCGATCTAGAGTCCTATCTTTCTATAATCCGTTTGCAGTCTTGCCAGAAGCTGATCGGGAAATTTTACTGGATGTCCTTCAACCTGGACAGCATACCGTGAGGCTTTCTGAACCTGATTGGCGAACAAAGGTAACAGAGATATTAAGTCAAGGACTCGCAGTCTCACTCGTAGCTGATGTCAACGCTCTTGTGGAACTTAAGCAAGCGATACTACATCTAGCATCAGAACCCATAGATATTGGCTTTTTGCTTGCCTATCCCGTCGTAGAAGGCTTCCGCCGCGATCGCCAAGGCTATAGTATACGACTGCGCGTTCGGGAGGTAGTGCAATGATTCCAAGCCGAGTTATTAACTCCCGACTCAGCCCTCGTCAAATACCAGAACTACTCCAAAGTGTTTTTGTGGCTGAATTACTTGTCCCTAGCCGATGTATATGGCTAGTATCACCTTGGGTTTCTGATATTCCCATCATTGACAACACAGCCAATAACTTCTTAACGCTCGAACCCTCTTGGTCGCGATCGTGGATTCGGTTGTCTCAAGTTTTGTTAACTCTTGCCGAAAAGGGGACGACTATCCACGTAGCAACCCGCCCAGACACTCACAATCGTAGCTTCATGGAGGGTTTTAAGATGATGGCAGATGCAAAAGGACTCGCCGTACAACTGCATCAAAAAGAAGAATTACATGCTAAAGGATTGGTAGGCGACTCCTTTGCCCTCAATGGTTCTATGAACTTTACATTCAACGGTATTACCGTTAACGAGGAAGAGCTAAATTACTATACTGATCCTACGGCGATCGCCGAGCGTAAAATCATTCTGACTGAACGTTGGGGAGGAGTAAAGCCATGAGTCTCAATGCTAGTCCAGAAGTAATACAGTTTTTAGAACTTTTCTTTGGAGAAGGTAATAAACTCGATTGGATACAAATCGAGACAGTAGATGGCAAGCAAGGCAGGCTCTTTCCTTGGGCAGAACGCTTGGCAAAAGGTCTACCAACTGTGCTGCCTCGCGTTGTAGGCACAGAAACTTATTGGTATGGGCTAGCTAACTCGGAACGTCAACTGCGTAGCTGGCGTGAGGAACTCACCGCTTTTATTGGATTCACATGGTCAACTTTCCGAGGACAACGCGCCACACTAGATCTGAGCGATCCAGTTGAAGCGGCAATTCAAGACTTGACTAAAGGTGCTGCGTTCAAATTTCAAGGACAGAAGGACGAACAAGACAAGTCTAAAAGACTTTGGGGTGAACTGGAAAGAATGCGCGGCGTTCTGGAGCGTAGGGTAGAATTTAAGCCCGAATTGCCCAGACCAGTCGGGCAGGTACTGCGAGATTTTTACATGGCTCTGCAAGCGGACGATCGCGCTGTAGCCGAGAAAGAACTGCAATATCTTCGCGATCGCAACTATCTTGATGCGCTTAACTTGCTGTTTCTTGAAGTTCGCTTACTGGCAGAACTAGAACAGTGGGATGAACTGCTAAAACTTGCGGGGATAAATGAGTTAATTCAAATTCGTCGTCCCTTTGCCGTAACACAGGCATTGATTCAAGCAGTATATAACTGCGAACTTCTCAAGTTTGAAGAAGATAATGCTCCTCAGACTGCCGTAGCTTGGTTTTATGAGCAGATATTCCCTCGCTATGCCAATTTATATAACATCAGAGGGGGCAGTAAAGTTCCTGATGTTATCAAGTCATTTATGCTACTTGCAGTGAGCAGCACAGCACCCGACCCAACTCTGCGAGATGAGTTACTGGCAATTCAAGAGCTTACGCCTAATGATCGCAACTATCTTCAGAGCCTTGCAACACTCCTACCCGATCTGGCTAAGCCTGTAGTCAATCCTTACCAAGAAGCGGAACAAGCAGCTAGAGATGGTAATTTCGACCGTGTTTTTGCTTTGTTATCAGGCTTTCCTGCATCTGTGCCAGTAGCAAGATTATTGCTCGATGCTGGCTTTGAGCTACAAACTCTTGAAGCAGAAAGAGCTGCATTGCAGGCGTTTGATGGCTTATCTCCTGAAGAGCAAAGTTCCATTCAGGATAGGCGGCAGTATCGAGAATTACTAAAAGCACTTACTGGCAAAACAGAAGCTTTGCCTAAGCCAATAATAGTTGACGATCTGATTCCGACAGATTGGTTAACGTGGTTAGAAATTCTAAATAAGAATCCGCAATGGGAACGGGCAGGATATTCGGCAAAGCAGGGTTCTAGTGAATGGGATGTGGCAGCTTTGCTAGACAGTCATAATGCAGTAGTTAATTTCGTTGAGTTACAAGAAGCAGTATATATCGAGTCCGAAACGACTTTACGAGAGGCATTACCACACCTGATTGCTTCGTTTCAGAATGATGTGATGTATCCACGTCGAGAGTTTTTACCGATCTATACATCTATTCTCGAATTACTTGCTGACACGACAGAAGGTGGCGATCCAGACTTGGCTCTGTTCCACGATTTGACTATGGCATTATTAGGCTATGGAGTTAGTAGCAAGCAGTATGGTTTGATCGCTGATCGAGCAGTTGCCATGTGGAAGCAATTCGCCGCTCCTACTAAGGTAGACTGGGCGATCGATCTGCTCAATACTTTGGTGGAATATTCCTGTCCTTTGCCAGATAAACGTAGTGAATTTGCGATCGCTGTGGCAGCAAAACTGGGCGAACGGCTTATAAGCAGGCGTATTTCTCCCGATCAATGGGGGATCTTCGGTCTGCTCATTCAAGACTTAGGACTGGAAGATCTTATTCCTGATTTACTGGGCGATCAGGCGATCGGTTTACAAAAAGATGGCGATGAGGTAAGTCCATTCCATAAACTGCGAGGTAAATCCATTCTGATTTATACCCTTATGGAGCCAGTGGCACAACGTGCGAAAAAGTTTTAGGAGAGTGTCTGCGATCGCATTACAGTGCATCTCAGCCATGACAAAGGTGGTAATGACAGGTTAGAACAATGGGTCAAACAAGACGATCTTGTGGTAGTAGTAACTGCCAGTGCTAAACATGCCACAACAGGATTTATAGAGCAAAAACGACCGAAGGGAATGACTCTTCCATTATTAGTCAATAGTAAGGGCATCAGTAGTTTACTAAGAGAAATTGTTCGATATCTTGAGGAAACTTAAGGCAGCTTATTTTTACCTCATTGGTTACCTTGACAAGTAAAAGCTGCCCAGAAATATTCATGCTCAAAAGGTCTAGTTTTTTTACATAAAGAGAGCAAATAAGAATCTCGTAATTCTCTAATCATATCGACGTTGGCTGCATCTCCGTTTTCTGTAGCTTCTTGTAGTTGTTCGTTCAAAAAGATATCTATCTTTGATTTCCATGTCTGACTTAGATCAGTACCTGTCATTTGACGTAGTTGCTTTTGTGCGTGTTGTAATGCAGTTGTTCGGTCTTGTCCTACTTTTCTAGCTTGATGATACAACAATGAAAATAACGCGGCAGAAATATCAGCCACTTTCCACAATGAGCCAACAACGCTCCGTGCACCTGCACTAATAAAACCAAGTGATAAAGTAAGAACATCATCTGTCATGTTTTTCGATATGCCTAAGTCACTTTCACACGCGGAGAGAAATATATCATTAAGATATGGTAAGCGCAGTTTTAATAATTCGGAAAGAGTGAGATTGTCGTCTCCAAGTTCGAGTTTAGATTCTAAGGGGTTATCGAAACGGCATGAAGCATGATGACAGGAGATTAGGGTGTTAGCTTGATTTAATAGTTCAAGATAGGAGACTTTAATAGCATTTGATTTACCTATGAGTCGCTTATCAGGAGGTATATTGAATAGTTCAGTAAGCTGTTGCCCTTCAAAACGAGACCATATAAGGTCGTTGGAAGCATCTTCAACTGTGGCATAGGTGTGGTTGTTAATCGGCGGACGTTGTTGACATACTTCGAGGATCTGGAAGCTAGGAATATAACGAATTCGGAAGCGATCACCTAAATATTCCTTTATTGTGGTGGTTGTAACTGTATGAGTTATAACTTCAATAGGTAAGGCAGAAAATGGAATCAAATGTAAGTGCAGATGAGGAATAATTAGGAGTTCATCAATATCTTGTAGATGTGCATTAATTAATTGATCAAGTTGCAATCGGTCTGATATTTTACGCAATACATCAGGCATTTCCATCCTCCAAACATTCTTAGAATACTGGCAGTAAGGTTTTAACCAATTATCGTCCAACCAACCTTGAAATTCTTTTATTCCTTGCTGACGGCAAATGTGAGCGATACAAGTAATACCCTCTTCTGAATTGCATAAGAGACAGTGGCGAACTACAAATACATAAGTATGTTCCAAGGAGCTAAAAAAACATAAAACTGCTGTTTTTGGTTGATGGCAAATCAAACTTTTGATAGTCGCAAAATCAGGGGCACTTACTTGAAGTTGATTAGCTAGTACAACATCTCTTTGACGGATTTGTTGATAAATAGCTTGCTTTTGTTGCTCTAGGTTGGAAATCTCGGTTTTAACTTCTTGAGTAAAAGCATGATTGCGAGTATCCATAGCCGCTAATTTTTCAGCATTACTACTGAAGAGAAAGAGTCGTTGGTCAATTTTTGCTTGCATAGCATCATATTGACTAAGGAGTTGATACACCTCATCAGAAATCTGATTACTTATGGAGTGTTCTTGACTAGTGATAATGTCATAAAGATGTTTGGAACGAGAACGTTCAACATACTCTAATGCTCTATTATACTGATTGAGATTGATAAAAGACTGTATGACATTCGCGTAAATTTTATACCCCTGCTCATGGATATTTTCACGTTGAAACTCATCAGTACACCATGAACGAGAAATTTCCACAGCAGTTATAGCTTGACCGTAGCCTTCAATAGCAATTTCCCATAACTGTTCTTTAAAAGCCAAATCGCCAAGATTTTTTCCTGTTTGCAGACATTGAGAAAGAAATAAATTTGGTTTGTAAATTTCTAAGGCTTGACGATAAGAGGTGATTGATTTTTCAAGATTCAGATATTTGTCCTCGCCGCCCAATTCAACTAAGCAACTATATGCATTACCCAAGTGATTCTGTACATTTGCCCATTTTGCTTCATCAACTTGATGATAGATATCACTTGCATACCCGAAAAATTTAATTGCTTTATTACACTGTGGTCTCTTATTTTTGCATAATATAGCTAAATAGCTATACATTAGACCTATTCCATTATTGGTGACCGCTAAACCTTTAGCATCACCTTGAAGCTTGTAGATACTGCCCCCTAGGTTATAAATTTTTATTATTTTTTTTGCGAAATGTATTTTATTACCATATTTAAATGGCATACAATCACTATAGATATTACCCAAGCTATTTTGCACTAATGCCCATTTTGTATCATCACCTATCTGCTTAAAAAACTTTCTCGATACTCTACAGTATTTAAGGGCTTTTTTGAGATACTGAAACTCATCTTCCTTATCCTTAGATGATGTTGCTAAATTTCTGTAAGCATTCCCTAAATAGTTTTGGCTAAGTGCCAAACTCTCATCATTACCTTGCTGCTTAAAAACCTCACAAGCTGATTGAAAACATTCGATTGCTTGCTCCAAACTTGGCACAGCATCGATACTCAAGTCAGCTAAATAAGCATAGGCAATTCCTTGATTTATCCGCATTTTCGCCCATTTTTCAGGATTAATCTTCTGGCTCCATTCATTTAGCAATATGTCATAGCCAGCAAAGGCAATTTCTAGATTTAACCCAGGGTTGGCATGAGGAAAATCTTGAATACAGGTACTAAAATTTTGAATTATTGAGAAAAGTAAATCTGCTTGGGTAGGATTTAAGGCAATTACCTCGCCTAACCATATCTTAAATGTTGAAATAAATTGAGAATTCAATTTATCCAAATTCTCCATCAAAATAGAATGAAAGACTTCTGAATGATCGTCAATACCATTGTCTGCTTGCAGTAAATCGAGTAAGAAGCCTACATAATTTAATTCAATAACTACTATTTCTCTACCCATCAGCATTGGCAAATTCCATGACAAATATCTTAGGAGGTCTGCAATATCGCCGTTCCCTTGCTTCCTTATTGCTTTCTCCATTGTCAGGATACAAATCAGCAAATTTGCATCCACAAACTGCTTTTGTTTTTGCAGTGAGGAGATTGCTTCTTCCTTAGTACATTGCGTAAGGTGTCCTACAAAATTTATATAGGCATCCGCCCGTTGTTGATTCATAGTTTGTATTTCTTTATAGCTTGAGTCAGTGAGCTCTATCTTTAAACGGTTGGTCTCTTTTAGAATTAATTAGATAGAGCGATCAAGTGGATTGGCTCCTCAATTAGTTGCGAAAGTAGTTGGTTTTCCAATTACTTCACCCATAGCATCGCGATCGCCAAAGCGTTTTTTATCATAACGAGCATCCCACCAAAGCCAATTGGTCGAATCAGCCCAAACTTTATGCTTTCGCAATACCTCTATACGCGTTAATGCTAACCCACCCAACACAAATTCGGGGCGGCTCCATGCCAAGAGTTCATCAAGTCTTTCAGGAGACAAGCCAAATTTTAAACCCGTGGGCGTATCATCACGAGATTGCAACAAGCCACCAAGTGCAATGTTTTGATAACCGATACGTCGATATTCACTAATGAGAGAAGCCAAGAAACATCTCGGTGAATTGTAATGCGGCAAGAGTCCCTCAGACTGCGGAATCGAATTGCTCTCCCAATTATAAAGTATTGCCCCCGTCTGAATAACTCCTATCAAAGCGTAGGTTCTAGGTTTACGTGCGTACTCATCAAGACTGAGATGAGCAAGGCGCAGAGATAATAAAGGCTCGCCAATTACATCTGGAGCAAAAACATAGTCAGGACTAAAGCGATCGCATCGTTCAAAATACTGTGTAATATTCTGTCTAAGATTTTGCTCTGTAGAAATACGAATTCCCCTTTGCCAGTACCCATTTTTAAACTCAGCATATTTTTGAAAATACCAAGGCAGTTCTTGTTTAGCAAACACACCATGATCGATAAAAAAAGGTTTGCCTAATTCGCGGACACTATGAAGAAAATTGTTTGTACAGTGAATGGGCGAGAGTACACCATAATTTCCTTCTACCAGTTTTATTTTTCTCAGCAAGCCAAACCAGTCCATCGAAAAAACGGGAAGAAATTCACGGGTTGGATTAGGTTCAAGAGAATTCATTTACTAATTTCCGACAGCTCTGCAATTCCAGTAAACTCTCTTAGCACTCTATGACATGCATCAATTGTAGAGCGTGTGTTAGAGATAATAGGATTTCCTTGTGCACCCATTTGAGTAACACCACGGTCTATCCAAAACTTATTTTCTCGCCGCCAGTCAATTTTTTTGAGTTTTACAACCCACTCAGATAAATGCTCTCCTGATACTTCTTCAATATATAAATCATGTGCCAATAGCCCCAAAGCTTGAAAAGTTACTGCCGATACTACTAATGATTCTTGTCGTTGGCGATCACGTTCCTCTTTAGTCTTATTTACCCAAGGACTTTTAGGCAATATACTTGCTACTGATATCCAGTATGCTTCAGCCCATGTGGTCAATTGATCGATATTTTTCTTTGACTTTAAGTTTGGAAACATACTCTTAGTTGCACTAACTAATGTAGATAGCGTTAGTAATTTAGGATTATGTGGTCCTAATCCATTCTCAAAGACTTCAACATTGTCTACAAATTGTGGCACTCGTTGCATTAGCTCTTTTGCAATCTGAACGCAAGGTGATCGGCCATCAAACAAATGCGATAGAGAAACACCAGGCCTTTGAGCTAATAAATTTTGATCTCGAAATGCCTGCCTCTCCAAATCCAGAGGCAACCCAGCATAAAGTAATACACCTATCTCTAACTTAGCAACGATGGGTAACTCTGAAAGATTTTCGGATTGCACCTGTTCTAATGCTTTACGAATCGCACAGCATCGGTGTTGTCCATCGGTCAGGCGCATTGTAACTTCATGGTAAGGCAAAGCGATCGTGCCATCCCTATAAATTGGGATTGGATGTACATTCAAGCAGATTGGTGGGAAAAACGTACTGCCCTCTGGGTAAGTCTCAAGAATATACTGGGCGATCGCTTTGACGCGCACAGGATTTAATTTACGCTGAGCAAGATCTGGCAAATTAGTTTCATTTGGAACATAAAGACGACCATCAGTAAGCAATCTTGCTATATCGCTAAATGTCAGGCTAGCAATATAGCTAATTTGATCATCTTGTGAACCTCGTTGGACTGGGACACCCTTAAATATCAGTTCTAACATTCGCTTGTTACAATCAATTTAAATTTAATAGCTTGAATCAATAACTGGCATTGTTTGTAAACGCCTAGAAATTAAATTTTAGCATGTATACATGTATACATGCTAACAGATATTGGAACAAACTATCTATAATGCTTTAGAACTTAGTTAATTATCAAAAATTGGCTTCAAATATTCGTATACCATCAGAGCTTTATGAGGAGCTTCGTCAGATCAGGCTCAGTCTTGAATGTGAGTATCAAAGTGCTGCGCCAGCTATGCAAGATTTAGCGACTGTAGCATTTCGCCATTTTATAGATGATTGGAACAACCCCAAAAAACGAGAATCCCTTCTAGCCGAATTACTAGAAAATAGAAAAAAAGCTCGAACCAATATGGGGAAAACTAAATCTAACGTGAGTTCGGGTTAAGGCAAAGGCTGTAAAGCTCACTCCATAAGTAAAGTAGGTTTTTTAGGCTGATGACAATACTCAATAATTCCGCAAATGAGATTAATCATTGCATTAATGGGACTACGGTGGCGCGAATGTTCAATTTGCGAAATATTTTTGAGTTGGTCAATAATCGAACGTTTGCGACTGAGAAATTTGTCAGTTAAACGCATCAAACGGTTTTTTATATCGCGTTTTGGTTTAGCAAAGAACTCAATACCAAAATCGGTCGTGTTGCACATTTGTTAAAAACCAATAAAAGTCAAAATACGGAAAATATAGCTGGTTTGAATTTACACTTTCTATGAAGTTTTTATGATTCAACAAATGTGAAACATTACCCCCTACTTAGTATTTAAACTCTTCGAGAATGCTCAACAATCTATTTTGACAAGAATTGGGGATTAAGTCGCTAAGTGGAATTTCATGCTTTCCACCACCGATCGCAATCATTGTTCCATTTAATACTTTTGCGACATCTACTGATGTAATTCCATTTATTAATAATGGATAAAATTTTTCTGCAAGGGGATGATGCAAATGCGCGTCATTTAAGTACAAATGCCACTTGGCAATGTCAATATAAACTTCTTCTGCGATCGCAGCAGCTAATTGTTCGATACGTTCTGAAGTACTCATCTGTTTTTTGCTTGGTAATTTTGCTGATTAATCAAGGTTAACGCAATAGAGCAAAACTAAAACTTAAGTAAATCGAACACATTTTGAACTGATATTTGCCAATCGTTAAGAATATCTAGAGTTGGCAAAATATCAGTTCCTCGATGGCTATTAAAGCGATCGCCTATAAACGTCAAAATAGTTTTCTCTTGAGGAGCAATCAACCAGCCTAGTTTTGCCCCATTTTTTAGAGCAAATCCCATCTTATCGATGATCAAAAATGGTGATTGAGCAGGTGACAGAATCTCGATCATCCAATCTGGAAGGATTTGGATTTTGTTTAACGGCTCTCCATCAGCATCAAAGGGAATATTTTTCCACTCAAACACAGCTATATCTGGCACGATCGACCGCTTCGCAAATGTACAACGCAACTCAGGAAAAGCATACGCGAGCTTCTGCGGTTTAGCTCTTTGATTAATCGCCATGACCATTTCGGCTTGCAATGTGCTGTGTTTACCCTGTGGCATAGGCTTTTGATAAATTTGACTGTCAACATATTCACACGCAGGTTTCGTGTCTGGCAGTTCCAAAAAAGCATCTAATGAAGTTTTACTGATTTCTAGTGCAATCGCCATAGCTCTGGCTCCTCAAGTTCTAGATTTTTTGGGTTTGTCTGTCTTGAATAAGTACCCAGATACTATGTGCGGTGACAATTACACCCCAGATGGCGGCTAACCAAATTGACCAGATCCAGACTTTTTCAGTAATTGACTGGATAAACCACATGCAGGTCATGCAAGCCGAATAGATGGCGAGGTGCAAATAAAAGTTAACGCTGCGTTCAAGATTTTGATATTCGGGATCGTTAGGATCTGGCGGGTTTGATAGCTTGGGCATAGAAAATCGAAAATTTAGCAAATTTAACTAAAACTTATGCTAGCGCAAAACTTGATAATTCTTAACTTGCGATCGCTAAAAAAAAGATAGGTTGGCGCTTTGCGCCGACCTATAGATGTGATGGAAAAAACCTTACCAGTTCAGCCAAAGCGACCGACGGCTGAGCGAAGCCGAAGCCTTTGGTACTTTAATTTGGAGCAAGTTCCCCACTTGTGAAACGATCGCTATTAATTTCTAATTGTTTGAGTTTGATACTGGCTAACGTTTTACATATTAGTTGGCTAGTATCGCCTGCGATCGCGGCTAGCAAATCTGTAAGCAAAGAAGACCAACGCGCCGCCGATAGTTATCGACAAAAGGGGCTAAGCTATCGTCAACAGGAGCGCTTTAACGAAGCGATCGCGGCACTAAAAAAATCCGTAGAACTCGATCCCAAAAATTTGAATGGACGAATTATTCTGGGCTGGACGCAACATTTATCAAAACAACATGAAGCTGCCGCCGCATCTCTTTGGGAAGTAATTTACCGATCGCCTAATTCACTACCTGCTTTCAATGCGATCGGCATTGTTTATTTAGTACAGGGTGATTTGCCACAAGCGGTGATCTTGCACAGTTGGGCGGCGATACTCAAATCAGACAATGAAATTGCCCATTACAACCTTAGCCTTGCCTATCAGAGGCTAAAATTGTATGACTTAGCGATCGCCTATGCTCAAAGAGCAATGGAGCTAGAGCCAAATAATCCCCATCCCTTTGTGGCAGAGGCGATCGCCCAATGGACATCGGGAGATCAAGTTCTGGCAAAAAGGGTATTTAATGAAGCGGTAGCGATCGACTCAAGATATCGCAGCGCTGAGTTTTTAAACTTTCTCAATGAAGCTGGCTTTAGTGATCAGCAGATTCAAACCGCCAAACAGGTTTTGGCAAGCCTGTAGGGCTAACCATAAGAGAGATGCAGCGCTCCGCGCCGCATCTCTCTTACAAAAGGTTTAATTGCGCCTACTTATTTATCGAGATATTTTAGAGTAGCAGCGCAAAGCGCTGCTACTCTAATTTGGCTTTGCAAAAATATGGCGATCAAAGTTCTACATCTTTCAGATATTCATCTCGGTAGTACTACCCACGGCAAAATCAATCCGCTAACGGGGCTAAATACTCGCCTAGAGGACTTTACATCCGCACTTGTGACTTGTATAGATCGCGCAATTAATGAGCCAGCCGATTTGGTTCTATTTGGAGGCGATGCTTTCCCTGATGCCACACCATCGCCATTGGTGCAACAAATCTTTGCGAAACAGTTCCGCCGCCTTGCCGATGCTGGTATTCCCACAGTTTTATTGGTTGGCAATCACGATCAACATTCTCAAGGAGTTGGCGGAGCGAGTCTGGCAATTTACCGCAGCTTGGCTGTGCCAAATTTCACCGTAGGAGATGCGATCGCCACCCATCAAATTTCCACAGCCGCAGGAAATATCCAAATCATTACCTTGCCTTGGATCACACGATCAACTTTGCTCACCAAAACTGAAACCGAGGGCTTCTCAATGATGGAAGTTAGTCAATTTCTGATTGATCGATTACAGGTAGTGATTGAGGGTGAAATACGGAAATTAGATCCTCAATTGCCGACAGTTCTGTTAGCTCATGTGATGGTCGATACGGCAACTTACGGAGCCGAGCGTTTTTTAGCCGCAGGCAAAGGTTTCACGATTCCTCTGTCGATGCTGACCCGCGCCGCCTTTGACTATGTGGCTCTGGGTCATGTCCATCGCCATCAGGTTCTGGCAACCCAGCCTCTTGTGGTCTATCCCGGTAGTATTGAAAGAGTAGACTTTGGCGAAGAGAATGAAGCGAAGGGTTACTGCTGGCTAGAAGTGGAAAAGGGAAATGTAAAATTTGAGTTTTGCGCGATTCCCACCCGCGCTTTTCGGACAATTGAGGTTGATGTCACCCAATCCGAAGATCCTCAAGGGAAACTGCTCAAAGCGATTCACAAAGGAAAAATCGCACAGGCGATCGCGCGGCTGATCTATAAAGTCAAAGCTGAACAATTAGCGCAAATAGACGATCGCTTGCTCCACGAAGCGATGGCGATCGCTCACAATTACGCTCTGATCCCCGAAGTTGTTAGCCCAAATCTCCGCACCCGACTGCCAGATCTCAGCACAGCCGAAGCTCTCGATCCGATGACGGCTCTCAAAGCCTATCTCAGTACCCGCGAAGATTTACAAAATTTAGAACCTGAAATGCTTAGCGCCGCTCAAGAATTGCTTAGTGAGATCGGTCTGGATACTAACAAAAAAGACATAATTGATCAATCACCAGATCAATCAAGTATGTCTAGTCAACTGCTCATAAGTTTCAGCTAGCTGCGCTTGTAAGGTTTCTACAGATATTTGGCGCAGCAATGCGGCACGTTCATAAATTTGTTCTATTTGCAGATCATGGCGATCGTCAGTTTCTAAAAGAAAACGTCCTACTGGCACGGTGGCGATCGCCTGAGAAATATCGCCATATTTCAATATCGCGGCTCCAAAGGAAAAGTAAAGTCCATGACCCAGCAATTGCTGAAAAACAGATTGCTTCTTATAGAATCCATGAATAATCCAAGGAATTGAAGATTTAGTATTTTTTTTAAGTGTAATAAGCAGGTCAAAAGCTCTAACACAATGGATAACTAAAGGCTTTCGTAGAGATTCGGCTAATTCAATATGCCTTTCAAAAATTACAATTTGTAACTCCATTGGCAAAGCAATATTCCGATCTAGTCCACATTCCCCGATCGCAACTACCTGCGAAAAGCCTGCCAATTTCTCTAAATGCGTCCAAGCAACTTGCCACAGATCAGCTTTCACAAACCAAGGGTGTAAACCCAAACTACAAGCATTTGGCAGATCATGTACTTGCAACTGAGGA
Source organism: Pseudanabaenales cyanobacterium (assembly GCA_038215315.1). Taxonomy (GTDB): domain Bacteria; phylum Cyanobacteriota; class Cyanobacteriia; order Pseudanabaenales; family Pseudanabaenaceae; genus Pseudanabaena. The sequence continues at coordinate 56,633 of JBBQRB010000002.1, read as the reverse complement.
GTTACATCTAGAGTTTGTAAATTGATTAAGTTAGGTGCTTGGCGATCGCGATGAGTATGAAAGTCAATAAACATAGAACAATTTATTGGGGATGTAATCGCGGATGCATCATGGCGGTAATCGGCTCATTTGCTAAGAGATGCGATGCAATTACTTTTTGAGCCTTTTCTGGGTTCATCTGCCAGTAATAAACCTGATCGGGCAAGACCAGCACCATTGGACCAGAGCCGCATAGCCCCAGACAGCCACAGGCTTCCACCGTTACATTATCTATAGCTTGCGCTTGCTGCAAAGCCAGCAAAACTTGCTCCGCACCATCCTTGCAACAGGTGCGGTATTGACAGACTAATACTCGGCGGGGGGTAATTGGATCTTCTGGAGAATAATCTGGCATTAAACAAGTTTAGCGTACAACCAAAACAGGTGAAGTGCAGTGATGCACTACATAATCACTCACACTTCCTAACATCATCCGATCCATAGAACCCAATCCTCGCGAACCAATGATCAACATATCGGGAGCTTCATCAGCAACAACTCGACAAATCGCATCGCGAGGTTGCCCTACTTCTAGTCTGGTGATGCTTGTTGCTTTTGCTTGCTCACAGGTATCTTGAGCTTTTTGCAATAGGGCTTGACCTGCGTTCAAAATTTTCTGCTCCAATTCCACATCAGGCAAGCCCCGCCAACCAACCCAATCACCAGTTGGCATCATTACTTCAGGGATATAGCTGGTCAAAGGCTCAACTACAGTTAGCAAAACGATTTTAGCTTGCAAAGGAACAGCAAAGCTCAGAGCTTTAGTAAGGGCGTGTTCACTTGCCTGAGAGCCATCAATAGAAACTAAGAATTTCATATAATCAACGTAAGCTTAAGAACTACTGAGGTTTATCAATCCATTAACGCATTGGCTGACAAAACGCCATATGTTGTTGTAGACCCCAATATACTGATGGTAGTCAACAAGTTGTAGATCTGTTCTGTAGTTAATTTCTTTTAATATTTCATGACACGTGATATTCGCATTGGCTTTGCAAATTCTGTCGGTAACACCCCATTAATTGAAATAGAATCTTTGTCCGCAGCCACAGGTTGTACGATTTTAGGTAAAGCCGAATTTCTGAATCCTGGCGGTAGCGTCAAGGATCGGGCAGCTTTGTATATGGTGCTAGAAGCTGAAAAAGCGGGACTCCTCAAGGCAGGTGGCACAATTGTGGAAGGTACGGCAGGCAATACGGGCATTGGTCTATCGCTGGTTGCCAATGCAAGGGGATACCGCAGTGTGATCGTGATGCCGAGCAACCAGTCGCCTGAAAAAATTGATTTACTGAGGACATTAGGGGCTGAAGTTGAGCTTACCAGTCCTGCACCTTTTGCTAGCCCAGACAACTATTATCATGTCGCTCGCCGCCGCGCTGAAGAAATCGAAAATGCTTTTTGGGCAAACCAGTTTGAGAATATTTCCAATTCTGAAGCGCACTATCAGACAACGGCTCCTGAAATATGGCGACAAGCTGGTGGGGATTTGGATGGTGTGGTGATGTCGTCAGGCACAGGCGGCACAATTGGCGGCGTGACAGCATATCTCAAAGAGCAGAATTCTCAAATTACGACTTATTTAATCGATCCCACTGGTTCGGGGCTTTACAGTTATTTGACCACAGGTGAGTTTAAAGCTGAGGGTAATTCAATTACTGAAGGCATCGGCATCAACAGAGCCACCGCTAACTTTAAACGGGCAAAACTAGATGGCGCTTTTCGGGGTAGCGATCGCCAAGTGATTGAAATGTCTCAATATTTGCTCAAGCATGATGGTTTATTTGTCGGTAGTTCCGCCGCTTTAAATGTAGTAGGCGCAGTTAAGTTAGCGAGAAAACTAGGCAAAGGACATACGATCGCGACCATTCTCTGTGATGGTGGTGGTCGTTATCAGAGCCGAATGTATAATCCAGAATGGCTTGCTGAGAAGGGCTTAACTCCTGTAGCCACAGGATTGGAGTTTGTTGATGACTGATACAAGACCAAATTCCAAAAAATATCGCTGTATTGGAGTGGGTGTAATTTGGGATCGCGATCGCCAAAAAATCCTCATTGATCGCCGTTTGCCCGAAGGAGAACTTGCGGGATACTGGGAGTTCCCTGGTGGCAAGATCGAAAGGAGCGAGACTGCTGCCGAATGCATTAAACGTGAATTGCAAGAAGAGTTAGCGATCGAGGTCGAAGTTGGCAATCACTTAATTACTGTTGATTTTGAGTACGAAACCTTGCGAGTTAGCCTAATCGTGCATCACTGCACGATCATCTCTGGCGAACCACAGACGCTCGCCTGTTCTGAGATCCATTGGGTAACAGTTGAACAACTCGATAGCTACCAGCTACCAGCAGCTAATTATGAAATTGTCCAAGCGTTAAGATCTATTCCAAACCAGTAAATTTTTTGAAAGGGTTGCTTCGCAACCCTTTCAAAAAATTTACTGGTTTAGTTTTGAGCACAAAGCATTGTATAGCCTTAGTCAGTCTTTTTAGGACACAAACCCAAAATTTGAGTTGCGGCGCTTCGCGCCGCAACTCATCTTTTGGGTTTTACACTTGGCGACAGCTATAAATTCCAGCCCTTTCAAATAACGAATAAATAACGGAGTATCAAAATTGCTGATGGAAGAAATCAGTGCAGAGCAACTAGCATCGCAACTATATCAACAGGGACTCAGGAACTTTGAGAGTGGTAACTATCAACAGGCGATCGCCTTACTAGAACGCGCCCAAAACTTAGTATTTGTAGACTCAAATCTAGGCGGCGAAATCTTAATTTGGCTAGCAAATTCCTACGATGCGACAGGCAAAACTGAACAGGCGATCGCCCTCTGCCGCAGTCTCAAAAAACATCCCACAGGTTCAGTGCGAAAGTCTGCAAGATATATGTTGGGTATCTTGACGGCTCCGCAACTCAGCAAACTTGAAGGCGTAGTATCAGAAGTCCCGATTTTAGAATCTCCCAACAGCTATCAGTCCAAGCCCATCGCCAATACTAAGCCGCGCTCTAGTAACCCAAAACCTTTTCGAGAAATCCCTCTGCAAAAGCCAGTATCAGATAGCAAAAATAATTTTCTGTGGTTTGCGATCGCCTTTTCTCTGCTAGTTTTAATCGTTTGGTATGTTAATTTCAACTGAATTACGGCAATTTTCACTCAAACAAATCACAAAAAAAGCTTAAAAGTGCTGCAAAGAAACACTTTTAAGCTTTTTTGTTTGGCTAGGTTTACAATGCTTTGGGCTACAATAAGTAATAATTCCCTGACAGTATTGTTATCAAAGCATCACAGTAATCACTTAAGACATTGTTAAATTTATACCTTGTTTATTATTGGTGAATCCTTCTTCAGATAACGCTTTGAGATGGTTTCAATCAAAAAATTGACCCTTCATAATTGAAATTATTAATAAAAAATCTTTTTTTCGATTTTGGCAAAGCCAAATTTAAAGTATAAATATGAATTCTTTAAGAAATTCAATCGCAGTTTGTCGATTTTGTCGGCACTACCATCCAGAAGGACGAAGAGGTGGCTCTTGTGAAAAGTTGGATGTTCATGTTGCCGCCACTTGGGAAGCTTGCAGCTTGGCTGTACCTCCGTTTGAAATGTCTTGGCAGACTAACAAATTAAAGCAATTTTTTCAAGAACCTTTTAGTGGCAACTTAACAATTGTCAATACCAAAGCAATAGGAATTCAGGACTCCAAATCGCGGTTACGCAGCCTGTCAGAAGTAGTTTAAATAAAACCCACATATAATTCGGTGGGCTGCGCCCGCCGAATCATACTCCCTTCCCAGCGAGAGATTAGACAGTGCGGCGCGAAGCGCCGCACTGCTAATTATTGGGCTTTAATGTCTATTTTTTCACTGGGAAGGGAGTATGTGGGTTTTATTTGATTTGCGATTCTTAGGACACAAAAAACAGAAGAGGAGTTGCGCCACGAAGCGCCGCAACTCCTCTTCTGTTTTTTAAACTTAGCGACAGCTATAAAAGAAGACATTAAGTCAAACTTATAAAACCTTAGTAAGATGGGGACTATCTAAAAATTATTTTGCGTAAATTAAAGTGCTAGCAAGAGTCTGGAGCGCATCAATCTTAGGTATCGATGCCGTCCAAGTGGGCGTAGAAGTAGACGTATCAGGAGGACTGCCAGGGATAACCCTAGTCGGATTGCCTGACACAGCCGTGCAAGAGAGTCGAGAGCGCGTCAAAGCCGCCATCAAAAATGCTGGCTATGCCTTTCCAATGCGTAAAATCGTGATCAACCTTACGCCCGCCGACCTGCGTAAAGAAGGTCCCATTTTTGACTTACCAATTAGTATTGGCATCCTAGCCGCATCCGAGCAAGTCGATCCGCAATTACTAGGGGATCACTTATTCCTTGGCGAAGTATCCCTAGATGGCTCCCTAAGACCCGTATCGGGAGTATTACCGATCGCGGTGGCAGCGCAAAAGCTAGGCATGGTTGGCATCATCGTCCCCAAAGAAAACGCTCAAGAAGCAGCTCTTGTAAAAGGCTTGGCTGTTTACGGATTGCAGACAATTACAGAAGTGGGTAGCTTTTTAGCAAACCCCGAAAAGTATCAACCAGAAGTCGCCAATCCTAATATCAAGTGGCAAGAAAATGAATTTAAGCTAGACCTCAAAGATGTTAAGGGTCAGCAGCAAGCCCGTCGAGCCTTAGAAATAGCAGCGGCGGGCGGTCATAACCTGATTTTTGTCGGTCCTCCTGGCTCAGGCAAGACTTTACTTGCAAGGCGATTACCCAGTATTTTGCCCAACATGAGCTTTGACGAAGCCCTCGAAGTAACCCGCATTCACTCTGTTGCAGGTCTTATGAAAGGCAAGGGATTAATTAGCGATCGCCCATTTCGTAGTCCACACCATTCCGCATCTGGCCCCTCACTAGTCGGTGGCGGCAGCATTCCCCGCCCTGGCGAGATCACCCTAGCAACTAATGGCATTTTATTTTTAGATGAGCTAACCGAGTTTAAAAGAGACGTACTAGAGTTTTTGCGTCAACCTTTAGAAGATGGATTTGTCAGCATATCGCGCACCCGTCAGTCCGTCACATTTCCAGCGCAGTTTACTTTGGTTGCGAGCACAAACCCTTGTCAGTGTGGTTATTACGGCGATACTATTCAACCTTGCACTTGCACACCACGCCAACGTGAACAATATTGGGCAAAACTTTCAGGACCTCTCATGGATCGCATTGACCTACAGGTAAATGTAGCCAGACTAAAAGCAGAAGAGATGACGCGATCGCCAGAAGGGGAGACTTCTAGTGCAGTCAAGGCAAGGGTTGAAACTTCACGGCAGATCCAGCAAATTCGCTTTCAAGGAGAGGCTAGGGTAAACTGCAATGCCCAAATGCAATCGCGACATTTACGCCAATGGTGCAAACTTGACGAAGCTTCGCGCAATTTATTAGAAGCTGCGATCAAACGTCTAGGCTTGTCAGCCAGAGCCACTGACCGCATTCTCAAAGTAGCGCGCACCATTGCCGACCTTGCCAATTGTCAAGACATTCAAGTTGTGCATATTGCTGAGGCAGTACAGTACCGCACCTTAGATCGTGCTACTTAAACCCAAATAAATCCCTAAAAGTGCCGCTTCGCGATACTTTTAGGGATTTATTTGTACCCTTTAAAGTCTCAATAGGCTGTAAAAGCACTGTAACTTCGCCACCTAATAAAGCCCAAAAGAGGTTGGCGGCGCATTGCGCCGCCAACCTCTTTTGGGCTTTGCATCCTAACAAAACTGGCGACAGCTATAAAAAATTGTTTAGTAATGATCATAATGAAAAGTCCCATACATGGTATTTTGTGTTTTGACTTTAAGCTTTAACCGATTTCCTATGTGTCTAACAATATCAAGTAGTACTAAGTTAGAAAATGGCAAAGTCATTTACTAACTTAAAAACTCTTACAACCTATTGAGATTTTAAAGGGTACAGAGAAATTTTTGAAAGTGCAGTTTCGCGGCACTTTCAAAAATTTCTCTGGGTTTTATAACAGCGCAAAGCGCTGTACAGTCTGTTGAGACTTTAGATGGTAGAGAGAAACTTTGAAAAGTTTCTCTGATTTTTATATCAGCGAAAAGCGCTGTACTAGATTTGGATTTTAATTCACAAAAGTGTTAACACATTTTTATGAATTGATATAAGACTAGAATGATAAATAAGTTGTAAATAGTTTCAATTTTATTTAGTGAACCTGTAAATTTAGTGAGCTAGAAAAGTGAAATCACCATATCGAGGCATTCATATATGAGTACAGTTTTGGTGGTCGAAGACAGTGTTACACAGAGGGAAATGATTGAAGATTTACTGATCGGAAGTGGCTTAAAGGTCAAAATTGCGGGTGATGGAGTAGAGGCTCTAGAGCAAATGCAAGGCAACTGTCCAGACATCGTAGTCATGGATATTGTCATGCCTCGTATGAATGGATATGAGCTATGCCGTAGGATTAAAACTGACCCAAAAACTGAACGAATTCCTGTAGTGATGTGTTCATCTAAGGGTGAAGAATTTGATCGCTATTGGGGGATGAAACAAGGAGCTGATGCCTACATCTCCAAACCTTTTCAGCCTCAAGAGCTAGTTGGTACTGTTAAGCAGTTGCTTAGAAAAGCTTAAGAATTTCAGTAAGCGTAATAAAAGTATTGACAATTCTTGATCATTTGAAGCCTGTTCGTTACTATCATTGCTTTAAGATTTCCCTAAGTTCAAACTTAATGACACCCAAAATTTGCAATCTTGCAAGGTAGAGCTTTTCAGTTATGGCAGGAAAACAGGATTTCTTCCCCGGCATCAATCAAGATCAGACAACTGACTTTGAGCAAGGACTCGAAGCTCCAGAAGGTGAGCTGCACCTAAGATTTTTTGTGGCTTCTGGAATTGAGTTTGCCTTGCCAGCAATTGGAGTTAGCCAAGTTTTGGAATATGCCCCAGATCGGATCAACCCAATGCCTAATGTGTCACCATTGTTGCTAGGTACTGTTAATATTCGGGGTAGAGTAGTTTGGGTAGGAGACCTAGGTCAGTTTTTAGGCGAGTCGCCTCCAGTTAACACAGATCGCTCAGAGGTTTCTATCATCGCGATCGAAGACCAAGGCATGATGCTAGGCTTAGCTGTAGAACAGATTGGTGTCATGGCTTGGCTGGACTCTGCTCAACTAAGTGGCTCTCGCAATAGCTCAGATAGCATGGCTCCATTTATCAAAGGTGAATGGGTGATGCAGGACACTGAGCCTCTAAAGTTGCTAGACCAAGTTAATATTTTACGCTCAGCCCGATGGGCATCCTAAGGTGAAGCCGATAGGACTTAAGCTATATAGAATTATATAGAAACAATTTTGGATTTTTAGTGTTGAGTAAAGAGTTGAGAATATTGAAGATAATTGCAAATAAGTGCAAAAAGGTTTCAAGATAATTTCGGTTTAACAACAAATAATTCAGGGTTTTTAGGGTTCCTAGGAGAAAGCACATGGCATCAAGTACACAGTATCAAAAAGAATACGAAAAGGCTTCTCTAGCTTATATGCAAGGGGACTATGACCAAGCTGCACAACTCACTCAGCAACTTGTGCAAGGATGCCCTAGCGATCCTATGTACCGATTACTTCATGCCCACATTAATCTCGCTTTAGAACGATATCAAGATTCGATTGGCGAATATGAAATTGTTTTGCAATTGACTAATGACAACTCAATTCTTGAATACGCCCACAGTGGTATAGATGCCGCTAAGGAAAGATTAGATTTTAGTGACTCCTACGGGAACAGCCTAAACCCCAATGAAGCTACTGATACGTTTGATGAACAACAATATGACGACTATGCTGCGTATGGTAAGTCCAATTATTCCCAAGATTCTTGGCAAGATAATACCCAAAGTCCCAATCCTACCGAATTAGACTTTGAAGATTTTAGTGCGGCTACCTCGTCAAATGGTTCTTATGGCTACTCGGCGGAAACTCAAAGTGTTGGAGCCCCAGATTTTAGCTCTGGCTATCAATCAAGCAGCGCAGCTTCTCAAAAAAATAGCTCTGACATCATGTTCATGGATGAGTTTGATGATTTTGATGACCTTAGCGATTCCTCTTTCTCTGGCTCTTTTAGCGACTCTGAGGCAACGCAAATGGCTTCAGAGCAATCACTTTCTGGATTTAGTCAAGATTTTTCAGCCTCGACTCGTAGTAGTACTACGGCTGTAGTGGAAAGCGATATGACTGCTGGAAGATTTAATCAGTCAAACAATGAAGCTGAACTATTTGGGTTAGGTACTATCAACAGTACGGGAAGAAATGGTCGATCTGGAGTGGAGGTAGTTGCTGAGGCTACAGAACAAGGTGGATTATTTTCACCCTTTGATAATATGCCTCTGAGAAAAAAAAATGTGATTACCGCGATCATCACAGGTGTTGTGGCGGCGTTTGCTGTGGGTGTTGTATCAAGTTTTGCAACAGGCACAGTTAAAGATGCGAGTCAGCGTGAACAATTAAGAAACACAGGTTGGATGATGGGTGTTGCTGCGGCTCTTGGAGGCGGTTTTGTGGCTTGGGGAACGGGTAACCGATCGTCTAGACTCGTTGAGCAATCAACCGAAAACTTACAAGCTCAGTTTGATGCGGTAATTCGCGGTGACATGGGACCTAGAGCGTCTGTGTACAGTGAAGATGATTTCGGTAAGCTAGCTACAAGCTTTAACCAAATGATCCAGTCGATTGTGTCTAGTACTACTGAAGCCCAACGTAAAGCATCGGAGCAAGAGCAGGCTAAAGAAGATTTGCAACGTCAGGTAATTCGCTTGTTAGACGACGTGGAAGGGGCGGCGCGAGGTGACTTGACTGTGCAAGCTGAGGTGACTGCCGATGTACTTGGTGCTGTTGCTGACTCGTTTAACCTCACTATTCAGAACCTTCGAGAAATCGTTAACCAAGTAAAAATTGCAGCTCGCCAAGTAAACGATAGTTCCCGCGAGAATGAAGCTTTTGCCCGTAGCTTATCTTCAGATGCGTTGCGTCAAGCAGAAGAGTTAAGCGTCACTCTAAATTCAGTACAAATGATGACTGAATCGATTCAACGGGTAGCCGAAAGTGCCAGAGAAGCTGACCAAGTGGCAAAACTTGCTTCAGAGACAGCTATTAAAGGTGGTGAGGCGGTAGAACGCACCGTAGCAGGTATTATGGACATCCGCGAAACTGTTGCGGAAACCACCCGCAAGGTAAAACGTCTTGGTGAGTCTTCACAGGAGATTTCTAAGATTGTTGGCTTAATTTCTTCGATCGCCTCACGAACTAACTTACTCGCACTTAATGCCAGTATTGAGGCAGCGAGAGCAGGCGATGCAGGTCGAGGATTTGCGATCGTTGCTGATGAAGTTCGACAGCTAGCTGATCGGGCGGCGAAAGCGTCCAAGGAAATCGAGCAAATCGTGTTGCAAATTCAGAGTGAAACCAGTAATGTGCAACAAGCGATGGAAGTCGGGACTCAACAGGTTATCGATGGTACAAAGCGTGCTGAACAAGCCCGTCAGTCACTTACGGATATTATCCAAGTTTCCCATCGTATTGAAACCCTCGTACTATCTATTACCGAAGATACAGTTAAACAAACTGAGACTTCCAGAACAGTGTCACAGGTTATGCAATCAGTCGAGTTGACCGCGCAGGAAACTTCACAAGAGTCTCAGCGTGTGTCCGCCTCACTGCAAAACCTAGTCGGTGTTGCCCGCAGTCTACAGGATTCTGTAGAGCGATTTCGCGTTGATTCGGGTGATAAGACAACGGGAGGTCGTTAGAATTATCGCCTCTAGCTTGAGCTACTAGTACCCTAATCTTTGAGAGGATTCTGTCATGAACTCGGAACAACAACAGCATCGCATTATCGGTTACTTTATCGAAGAAGCCCGTGAACATCTTCAAACTATTGAGCAAGGAGTTCTCAATCTCCAAAGCATTCTTGAAGACTCGGAATCAACTAATGAACTCTTTCGAGCAGCTCACTCGATTAAAGGCGGTGCAGCAATGCTAGGCGTGGGAAGTATTCAGCATGTTTCTCACAGACTAGAAGACTTTTTTAAAATCATCAAGGATACGCCGAACATCAGCGTTGATGAGAGATTAACTAGTTTGCTATTGGCAGGATTTGATCCCCTAGAAGAATTACTTGATGAGTTGCAGGGTAACTTCAAGATTTCGGAAGAGTCAACGAATGTGGCGATTAGTCGTGTTAAGCCAATTTTTAATGAACTAGAGACGTATCTTAATCAACTGGTAGCTGAGGTTGATAGCTCTGGAGATCTGAGAGTTGTTGAAACCTCTATTACTGATTTCACGGAACTAGATGATACTTTTGAAGAACTTGAGTCAGAGCCTTCCCAAGAATTGATATTTCAAGAAGAAATCACCACAAAAATGCGTGATATGCTGCAATTGTTTCGTAGCAGTGATAATGTCGAGAGCCGATCGCAGTTACAAGAAATTTGCAACTATTTTCAGGAGGTTGGCGGCAGATTTAATCTTAGAAATTGGTCAAATCTGGCTACTCAAGTCAAAAATGCGATCGCGCAGCCCAGTAATTCGTACAGAACTCTCGCACCAATTTTGATTAGGGAATTGAAGGAATCTCAGGATCTTGTCCTAGCCAACCGTGAAGAAGAGATCATTGTTTCTGCAAAGTTTCAAGGCTTATTGCCTTATCGCTTTACTGAGCCAGAGGACGATGAGATCAGCACAATTTTCACTACGGCGACCGCTGATATTGTGGAAGAGCCGATTGTTGTTGATCAATGGCAAATTGATGCTGAACCTGAGAGCCTCACTTCATCAATTAGTGATGAAATAGATCCTGATATCGATATAGATTTATTTGCTGATTCTGAGGATGATCAGGTTGCTAACTTGTCATTGATCGCTGATAGTGAAGGTACAGAGCTAGATTGGATTGATGGAGATTATGAAATTACTGATAACTCACATATTGATGGGCCAAAAGTTGGCGCATCAGAGCTAAAGTCTCTAGCAGTTCTATTTGAGAATGATGATATTGATTTTGATGCTGCTTGGGAAGATATTGAGTCTAATGAATCCAAAATTCAAAATCAGAGCTTAAATGATGATTTTAGCGATCAAGATGATTTTGCTGATTTACTCACGGACAATCTGTCCGAAGCTGATGCTTCTGATTTATCCATAGATAGAGAACCTTCTACAGAATCCAGTATTGAACAATTGTTTGGTGAATTTTCTACTGATGATAGTGACTGGAGTGAGGGCGATTCACTATTCCCAGAGGATATAGATAGCTCTTTAGATCATAGCGATCGCAGCTTAGCATCAGAAACAAGTAATGACGATGCAGAGGATATTTCTTGGGAGCAATCTTTGGAGACTGATTTGCCAGTAAACGTTATTGAAGAGATTGCTAGAATTGATTTTAATTTTGATGGTGATGACTCTGAGAGTAATCTTGACGCTTATTCTGATGCGATCGCTGAAAATGATCAAGATTATCTTAATAGTCCGATCCTAGACTCTTCAGTTGATGAGCAGGCTGAAGACTTTGAGATTAATCTGGATCAGGGATTTGAAAATATTGAAGATTTTGGTCTAGATATTATTGATCTAAGTATTACTAATGAGTTTGATTACAGCGAACCTGATCAAGATCAATTTGAACAGATTTCTGAAGCACTTATACAAGTTGACGAATCTGGCTCTCTAACTAGTGAGGCTTTCTTTTCTGCTTCAGCAGAACAAGACAGTGACATCACATTTGAGGATGAATCTGCTCAAGAGATTGACGTAAACGAAATTATTAGCAGTGATGATGATCTTATTCCCAATGATCCCTTTGCGCTAACTGTTTCCGAAGAAAATATGACTTTGCTTGACGATCCATTCATGATCGACGATAGCTTTAACCAAGTTTTGCTTGAGACTTCAGATCTAGCTGAAGAATTAGAGGTTAGTCAGGATCTGAATTTGGAAGCAAATATTGGCGGCAGTACCACCAATATTTTTGACGAGCTGGGATTTGATGATGATGAGAATGCCGAGTCTCCCAATCTGAGTGATAGTCTAGAAGAGGCTGCAAGCTTACCTGAAGCAGATGCATTCTTAATTGATGAAGTGGTTGAAGACTTTCCTATAACTGAAGAACTTGACAGTATTAGCGCTCTTGGAGATTTCTTTGATGTTTCTGATGATGAGGATGTTAGCTTTATCAATATCACAGATATAGGTAGTGAGCTTAATGATGTCTCTAGTGATGGTGAAGCTATAAATGAAGTAGAAGATTTCTTTGTTAGCGATCGCTATGACATTGACCAGCCCACGGAGCAGGTATCAAGCGATGTAGTAGACATTTCTTCTGTGGATGTTGAGAATGATTCTGCTATTGATTATGAAGTTGCTACTACCACTAGCGACTTAGAAGACTTCTTTACTGCTTCTGAAGTAGCTGAAGATTTAGATATGGATTGGGAAAGTATTAGTGACTCGGATGTTGTTGAAGATGTTAGTTCTGAGGAGGGTTTAATAGTCTCTACCGAGAATGTTGAAATCAATGAATTTTATACTGATGATTTCGGTAACTTTGAAGGGTTTGAGGAGCTAGACCATAATTCTCAAGCCGATATTGCTAATATTTCCATTGCTGATGTTGATAGCGAAAGCTCAAATATAGTTGATAGTCGCCTTGATAGCTCTGTAGCAGATTTAGATTTTGCAGATCTGGACATGACTGATATTGACTCAACCGATGACTTTTTGGAGCAAGGTGATATTTCCGACAACTCGGATCTTCTAAACTTCTTTACTAATGCTGAAGACGATGACCTTACTTTACTAGAGAGTAACTTTAACTTTGATGCAGATGACGATGATATTAGTGAGATCACTGCTAGCTCGACGTTAGATAGCCTAGCTGATTTTTTTCAAGGAGAAGATGACTCTGATGTAAGCGTTTTGCAAGAGTCAGAAGAATTTACAGATGCGATTGAATCAGATTTAGTTTTTGATATGAGTTCGGGAATAGATGGACAGTTTGATAGCTTGGATGAATTAGGTGGCTTTGATGAAGACCCTAATCCATATCAAGCTCAATTTGCAGACATTAACACTAACATTGCCTATGATGACAATGCGGAGAATATACACCCAATTACATGGCCTCAAATTGATGTTCCCAGAATTCAATTAGAAACTGAGGAACTTAATGGTATTGATGATGACTTTGATTTTGATGATTTAGAGGAAATGATCGGTAGCCAATCAACTTCCAATATTTCAGGGTTTACTGCGCCTAGTCATCAGGCTCTTGATTCTCAAATCACAAATACGCTTGTTCAAGATTTATCATTGTCTAATGCCGATGATATGAATTTTGATGAGCTAGAAGCTCTATTAGGTGAACCTTCGGACTTGCCAACACCTGCAACTCAAGTTATCAATCAAGTATTTGAGCCTGAATTATTAAAGTCCAATGATGACTTTGACGAGTTAGAAAATATGCTTCAGTCCGCATTTGCCAAGGATGTAGGACCAATCAAGACTAAGGCTACTAATCGTCCACCGACCACAGCCCGCAAACAAAGATTAACGGATTCGACAATGCGTGTCGATGTCAAGTACCTTGATAGTCTAAATAATTTGGTTGGGGAACTGGTTGTTAATCGTAATCTGCTTGAACAAGATCAAGAGAGATTACAACAATTTATTACTAACCTGCTCCATCAAGTACAGCTTTTGAGTGATGTGTCTCAAAAGATGCGTGATGAGTACGACAAATCCCTATTAGAAGCTTCCTTGAGTGCGGGTCGTAGTCGTTCCTTTAGTACCCTTGACAGCTCCTTTGCTAATGATGGCGCAAGTTCCTATAGCGCCGCTACCCGAGACTTTGAGGGAATTGAATTTGACCGATATAACAAGTTCCACATCCTATCCCAAGAGATTATTGAGCTAATTGTTAGGGTGCGTGAGTCTGCCTCTGACATTGAGTTTGTGGTTGGTGAGACTGATCAGGTTACTCGTCAATTGGGAACAATTACTACGCAAATTCAAGATGACTTGAAGCAATCGCGCATGGTTCCCTTTGCTCAGATTGCTGATCGTTTGCCACGCGGTATTCGCGATCGCGCCCTCAAGACTGGTAAGCAAGCTGAGCTAGAAATTTTTGGTAGAGAAACTCTAATTGACAAAGCTATTCTGGAATCTCTCAATGATCCCCTGACACACCTAGTCAACAATGCGATCGATCATGGCTTGGAAGATCCTGCAACTAGACAGGCGGCTGGTAAGTCTGGTACTGGACATCTGATCGTGAGAGCCTATCACCAAGGCAACCAGACCGTCATTTCTATCAGTGATGATGGTGCAGGAATTGATCCTCAAAAGGTGAAAAAGAGTGCCGTGGTAAAACGATTGCGGACTCAATCCGAAGTTGATAATCTCAATGATACTGAAGTTTATGCATTACTCTTTGAAGCAGGCTTTAGTACGGCGGCTCAGGCTGACGAGTTTAAAGGGCGCGGCGTGGGGCTAGATGTGGTCAAAACTTGCCTTGATGATATTCGCGGCGTAGTTATTGTCGAATCTGAGATTGGAAGGGGAACAACCTTCACGATTCGCTTACCGCTGACCTTGAGTATTTCCAAAGCGATGTTCTGTATTAGCGATCGCGCGAGAATTGCCTTCCCTGTGGATGGGTTTGAAGATATGGTGGAAGTTCCACAAAGTCAGATTATTCTCAATGATAAGGGTCAACCATGCTTGCCTTGGCGAGACACGCTCCTTCCCTTCCAGCATCTTTCCAACTTGCTAGCCTATAGTCGTCACCTCAGTCGCAGCGGCATTTACGGTAAACAGGAGAATGATGAACTTTGCATCATTATTCTTCGCAATGACACTAATTACTTAGCTTTACAGGTTGACCAATTTCTTGGTGAATATGAAATCGTAATTAAACAGCTAGAAGGACCAATCCCTCAACCTGCTGGAGTCGCAGGAGCCACAGTGTTAGGGGATGGTCGAGTGATGGCGATCGCCAACGTGTTAGAGCTGTTCGATATTGCTAGTGGTAGGCTACGTCCTTCTACTTCTAGCATCGTACCGCAATTCCCCATTGAGGAAGATGTGGCTGTAGACCCAACTGTTTTGATTGTGGACGACTCGATTACGGTACGCGAACTCTTATCCCTGACCTTTGCTAAGGTCGGCTATCGTGTGGAACAAGCAAAGGATGGGCAGGATGCATGGGAAAAACTCCGCGCTGGGTTGCCCTGCGATATGATCTTCTGTGATATTGAGATGCCGCGTATGGACGGTTTAGATCTATTATCCAGACTGCAAAAGGATGCTCGATTGAAAGATATTCCTGTAGCGATGTTGACTTCTCGTGGAGCTGATCGTCATCGCCAGTCAGCAATTCAACTAGGAGCGAAGGGTTACTTTACGAAGCCCTATCTTGAAGAAGAATTATTGAGTGCATCAAAACGATTACTGAAAGGAGAAACTCTGCCAATCTAGAAGTCAGAGCATGGATAGATTTCCCTGCTCTAATTCAAAAAAATTATGTTGCTAAGCCTCAAGATTGAAAATTTTGCTCTGATTGATCGGTTGGAACTAGAACTCTATGCAGGACTAAACATCCTTACTGGGGAGACGGGAGCAGGCAAGTCGATTGTCCTCGATGCTCTTGACGCTGCGCTTGGCGGTAAAGTGTCCGCCAGAATGGTGAGAACTGGTGCTGAGCGCGCCAATATTGAAGCCACTTTTTTTACCAATCCCGCGATCGCACAGTGGCTAGAAGTCCAAGAAATCGAAGCTCTTGACGCAGATACATTGATTTGTAGCCGTGAAATTACGACTCGAAGTAATCGTACTCGCATTAATGGTGTGGTGGTAAATAAGCAGCAGATTCAAGAATTACGCGATCGCCTAGTAGAAATTACGGCTCAGGGGCAAACAATTCTGCTCAGTCAAGCGGCGCAACAGAGAGAATGGCTCGACAGTTTTGGCGATCAAGCTTTTAAACAGTCTTTAACTTTACAACGACAGAAAGTGGCGAAGTCGTTTGAAGCAAAGGAGCGATCGCGGAAAGCACTTTTTGACCGCCAGCAAAATGAGCGCAATCGCTTACAGCATCTGGATATGCTTCGTTATCAGTTAAAAGAACTAGAATCAGCGAATCTCCATGATCCTGATGAATTAGATACTCTCGAAAGCGATCGCAATCGTCTTGCCTATAGTGTGGAGTTACAGAAACAAGGCTATGTAGTGTATGAGGCACTATATCAAAATGATAGCGGCAAGGCTTGTGCAGATTTATTGGGAGAAGCTGAATCAATTCTTAAGGAAATGGCGGCACTAGATCGAGAGTCAGAGGCAATTCTTGAATTGGTATCTAGCGCCCTTGCTCAGGTAGAAGAAGCAGGACGACAAATTAATAACTATGTTAATCGCTTGGATTCTGACCCAGAGCAATTAGAAGTACTGGAGCAACGGATCAATCAAATCAAACAGATATGTCGTAAGTATGGAACTTTACCAGAAGCGATCGCCTATACCGAAAAGTTACAGCAAGAATTAGCGGAATTGACCGATCAGAGCGTCTCTATTGAAGACTTAGAACACAGGGCTGAATCTGATTTACAAGCATTACTTAAGGCTTGCAAGAAACTCACTGAACTGCGGCGGCAAACAGCAACCGCCCTTGAACAAGCCCAAATAGAAGCTCTCAAAATGTTGGCAATGGAGAAAGTTCGCTTTCAAGTAGGAATTTATCCTAGTGAGCCAAATGCATGGGGAGGCGATCGCCTTGTTTTTGAGTTTAGTCCCAACCTTGGCGAACCTTTACAGCCATTAGCAGAGACTGCTTCAGGTGGTGAAATGAGTCGATTTTTATTAGCTCTCAAAACCTGCTTTGTGCGTCAGAAAGTAGATCCTGATCAACCTAAAAATGTCGGTTTTAGTCAAGCTAATGTTGGCACAATGGTATTTGATGAGATTGATGCAGGGGTGTCGGGGAGAGTCGCTCAAGCGATCGCCACTCAACTTTGGCAACTTAGTCGAAGCTCACAAATCCTCTGCGTTACCCACCAGCCATTGATTGCCGCGATCGCAGATTGTCATTTTCATGTAAGTAAAGAAGTAATTGGCGATCGCACTAAAGTACAAATTCGCTTACTAGAGATAGAAGAACGCAAGCAGGAGCTAGCTCAAATCGCCTCAGGAAAAACTTTTGAAGAAGCTAATGTGGCAACTAAAGCGAAAAAGACCAAAGGAAAAGCCGCAGTTAATGAGATTGCAGATATAGCACTAAGTCAGGCGATCGCCTTTGCGGAATCGTTACTAGAACAGGCTGCCGCGATCAAGGCAAGTTAGAGAAAGGGTGCAAAGCACCCTTTCTCGTCAATTTCGCATATCGGCGATCGCACTCAGGGCGACATTGGCGATGGCTTGGTCAGTGGCTTTGGGCAGATGATAATACTTGCCCCCACCTGCGGCAGCAAGTTCCTTAGCAAAACCTGTGGACACAAATTTATTTTCTGTATCGATTACCAAAAGCCCCAACCCAAGAGCGCGAATTTTACGACAAATATCGATTAATTCACCTTTAATATCAGGCTTGTTTTCTGGGTCAATCGGCTCACCCTGCGATCGCGCTAATGGCACATTGCCACGACCGTCGGTAATCGCCACAATCGTCACAGATCCAACATCACCCGACTGCTGCGCGTTCAAACCTACTCTCACCGCTTGCGTAAGTCCATGCGCTAAGGGCGATCCGCCGCCACAAGGCATTGTATCCAACCGCCGCCGCGCTGCCTCAATGGAACGGGTAGGCGGTAACAGGACATCCGCTTTTTCACCACGAAAGGGAATCAGGGAAATTTGGTCACGGTTTTGATAGCTATCGGTGAGCATTTTTAGGGCTGCACCTTTTGCCGACTGCATTCGATTCAGCGCCATTGAGCCAGAGGCATCCACCAAAAAAATCGTCAAAGCCCCTGCTTTACGAGCAAGTTTCTTAGCTCTGATGTCAATATTCTCCACAATTACTTTGCGATGGGGCTGACGCAACCTTCGGGCTTTTTGATAGGGAGCCGCAGCACGGAGAGTTGCATCAACGGCAATGCGATCACTCTTGCCTTGAGGTAAAACTGGCTTAATATATCGCCCCCGTTCTTGGGAATAGATCAGACTTCTTGTACCCGATCGCCCTTGTTTTTGCATGGACTGCGCGAAAAAGAGAACCTCAGGATCGAGAATCACACCTTCAGGATCGAAGATAAATTCTTCAGGAATTTCAGGAGATTCGTCTTCCTGTTGTTCCTGTTCTTGCTCCTCCTGTTCTTCCTGCTGTTCCTGTTCCCCTTGATCTTGATCTTGTGGCGGTGGTGGTGGCGCTTGCTGCTGCTCGGGTGGTTGCTGTTGCTCTGGCGAAAGTGGCGATCGCGGCACGATCACAAGTTCCACAGCCTGACGCAAATCATCGGCATTTACCTGAGTGCGACTCTCCAACGCCGCCGCCGCTTTAGCGACCCGCAAAGCAAATAACTCGGCGCGATGTCCCTGCACATCACCACGCACTGCTTCCGCCACCAGATATTGAATTTGTGCCCGCGAAATTGTTACGTCCCGCAGCCATTCTCGCGCCAAAAGAATCTGTGTCCGTAAGTCCTCAATATCAGCATCGAAACCATTCAAAAAAGCTTCAGGAGAACTGGCATAATCCAATACCATATCCACCGCTTCCACCCTCTGATCAAGGGATAGAACTCCATCAGCCGAGAGATTAATGGCAATGCGATCCATTAAATGCTGACTGAGCGCCCCTTCTTCTGGGTTGTAAGTGGCAATTAGCAAGGGCTGACAGGGATGCTGATAACTAATGCCTTCCCGTTCGACTTGGTTATAACCTGTAGAGAGAACCGATAACAATAAATTGGAAATCTGGGGATCTAATAGATTAATCTCATCAATATAAAGAACTCCACGATGCGCCTCTGCCAATAAACCTGGTTGAAATACAGTCTGTCCCTCTTTGACAGAACGGGTCACATCCACAGAGCCAATTAGACGATCTTCCGTAATTCCCAAAGGAATTTGAATAAATGGCGCAGGAATTACCTTAGTCTCAACTTCGCTATCTTCCTTATCCTGCATTGCCTTGACTAAAGCATCGTCCCAAGTATCTGGCTTAGTGGGGTCACAATTACTAATTGACTCAACGCTGACTTCAATGGGAGGCAACAGGGCATGGATACCCCTCGCTAGGACTGACTTGGCAGTGCCACGTCTCCCCGCAAGGGCGATGCCACCGATCGCAGGGTCGATCGCTGCAAGTAGTAAGGCAGTCTTGATCGCTTCTTGCCCAACAACTGCGGCTAAGGGAAATGCGATCGGGGTGGAGATATTTGTAACTAAGGGCGGTGAGGATACCATTGATTGATTGGTCTATGGATTAGGGAATAGAAAAGTCTTAGAAAATGAAATTCAAAGCTTAGATTTAATTATAGTCTAAAGCTATTAGTCAGTTCGGATCTGAAGCACAACATCAAGAAATCTTGGCATAAGGGACTCATAAGGATATTCTGATAATGAACAGACGAATGAATTAATCGACTCATTCTGCTTCAAATTCACAAACTTCAAAATAGTAAAGGAAGATGATCTTCCGAAAGCTATGAATTTAATCAACCATAGATCCAGAAAATCTCTTGACTATCGTACTGCTCATAAAGTATTCTTTGGATTATCTGAACCTGTTGTACTTCAAATTTGAATTAGCATAATTTATGTGATTAGCTCAACTATTTAGCAGTAGGGAACTGAATTAGAATTATCAAAATAATAAATATATTTATGGACTATCACATAAGTTCTTTACAAAGTTTGTAGGTAGATAGATAGACAAATGAACCAAAAACTAGGATTTGGTCGTAATTCAGAAGAAAGAATCAAAAGTAAAGATAAAGATAAATATCCTAATTTTACTTTTGAGAACAGAGATGCCGATTTAGAATTTGTCAAATTAGTCAAAGAAGCCACTCAAAAATTTGACTTTAATGAACTTCCTCAAGAAGAGAGAAATCTCTATAAGAAATTCAAAAAAAATGGGCTTAAAGATTTAAGAGCTAAATCAAAAGAAAATATATTATCTCTTAAAAAATTTCAGTTTCATTGTGGATTGTTTATTGGAAGAATAATTTTTGAAAAATTGTCAAAAGATAAGATTGAAGCATATTTACCTTTTAATGATTTTCGTTTATTTCCTATTGAAAACAAGATAATTGTTCAATGCCGTGGTTTAAAAAAAAGTAACAGTAGTCAAGGAAAGATTTACTACTCTTTTTTAAAGCCTAAAGTTGAAATAGATGGCAATGAATATATAGTTGCTTTTTCTAAGCACGCTATTGAGCAAATTTGTCGTCGTATTAACCCTGTTTTAATGAATTATTTTTCACTAGGGGATATTTATGCTTATCTAGAAGAAAACACCTATTTTGAAGTTTGTACTTTAAGAGATGGTAACCCTGCTATTACTTTCTGGGATCAATGTGTCTCTAAAGAATTTTGGCACTATCGTGTATATGTCGAACAGATTTTAGGAAAGGAAAATCTAATCTTAGGTAAAGGAAATCCATATTTTCGAGTTGGCTATTGTCCAATTGCTTTTGATGGTGAGTTTGTTGTTGCTACGACACTATTATTTCCTGGGTATTCAAAAACTCCAGAATATCAATATATTGCTAATTCAAATTTGCCTGACGCTGATAAAGAGTTACTAATTAGAAAAATCACTCAACAAGATGCTAGGTTTTTATTAGAAACTGGCGATTTTTCTGGGGTTAAATGGTTGCATATAAACGCTCTTCCACAAGTTATGCAGATCAACGGATTGGTTTATGATCATTTTAAAACTTTTCCATCTGTTTATCATAAATCGCCCATTTAAACAGTGCAAAAAATTATGCCTCTGTATTTAATCGTGAGTAACTATGCCCATGACTCCAGAGAAAAATGATGTACTTGATAAATCCGACTAAAATCACTGTCAGCAGAGACCAAAGTCAAATCATGCTGAATAGCCGTAGCCGCAATCCAAAGATCGTGATCGGTGAATCGCGGATTTTCAATAGTCATACTGCGGCGTTTACTTTTATCTTTTGGGGCAAACTAATTAAAAACTTTTGCTTTGAGGTGACTGTAAATACTGGCAGTTTCTTCATCAAGAAAATAAATCTCTACCTCAGATAGAAAACTTTGAATTACCTCTAGATTTTGTTCCTTGCGTGCTGATCTTTCAGCCATATACAAAAGTTCTGCATGAGTGATAATGCTAACGCCAACTGTTTCAGAAACTAAGGATTGTAATTTATCCGTAATCTTAGCATCGCCATTGATAATATAGCTGCAATGGTTGGTATCAATCAAATAAGCCATAAATCAATACTAAAACTCAGTTTTAGAGCGTATGTCTCTCACAAAATCAAGACATTCTGCCAGATCATCCCCTTGCCAAGTTCCCGCATGACGCAACAAATCGCTAGCTTTTTTATTGCGCTTTAGAGGCGAAATACGGCGAAACTGTTTATTATTCGCATCGTCTTTAGCCTCAATCAAATCAATAAAACTACTAACCAAAAGAAGATGCTCTGGAGGTAACTGAGCTATTTGATGTTCAACTTTTTCTCGTAACTCAGAGTAAGTCATATACATCTTTTTGGGTTAGGTAAAGCAATAGCAAATCTATTCTAATTATTATGTCATAGCTTATTTGGTTGCTTTCGCATGACACAGCGATCGCCTAAGCGCTATTACTACGGGCTATAATCAACCGCAAGTCTATAAATTTTTGTAAATATGTCGTCCCCAACCCCTGACGTACCAGCGAGCGAGTCTCGCGAAGCCCGCACCCGCCAAATGCTCGGAATGAAAGGTGCGGACATTAAAGAAGCTTCGATCTGGAAGATCCGCTTGCAACTGATGAAACCGATTACGTGGATACCCCTGATGTGGGGTGTACTCTGTGGTGCGGCATCCTCTGGTGATTTTACATGGTCGATTGAAAACGTATTTCGATCGCTACTTTGTATGCTTATGTCAGGCCCCTTACTGACAGGCTATACCCAGACGATTAACGATTATTACGATCGCGAAATTGACGCAATTAATGAGCCATATCGCCCTATCCCATCGGGAGCAATTCCGCTCAATCAAGTCATTGCTCAGATTTGGATTTTGTTAATTGCTGGCATTGGCGTAGCAGTGATCCTCGATGTCACCGCAGGGCATACAGACTTTATCATGACAAAGTTGGCACTGGGTGGCTCATTTGTTGCCTATATTTACTCTGCGCCACCTTTAAAGCTTAAGCAAAATGGTTGGCTCGGTAACTATGCCCTCGGCGCAAGTTATATTGCGTTGCCTTGGTGGGCTGGTCATGCGCTCTATGGAACTCTCAACTGGACGATAGTAACAGTCACTTTGTTCTATAGCCTTGCTGGTTTAGGAATTGCGGTCGTTAATGACTTTAAGAGTGTCGAAGGCGATCGCGAATTGGGGCTGAACTCTTTGCCAGTTATGTTTGGTGTGCAAAAGGCGGCTTTACTATCAGCAACAGCGATCGATGTTTTCCAAATTGGGATTGCTGTTTATCTAGTTACCGTTGGTGAACAATTACTCGCCAGCTTAATTGTGCTGTTGGTAATACCCCAGATTACTTTTCAAGATATGTACTTTTTGCGTGATCCCCTCAAGAATGATGTCAAATATCAGGCTAGCGCCCAGCCTTTTTTGGTAATTGGAATGCTAGTTGCAGGGATTGCGATGGGCCATGCGGGGATCTAAAAGATTTCCTACTTGTAGCTCGGCGAAATAAAATCCAAAACCAAAAAAGATGTAGCGCACGCGCAGCGTGCGCTACATCTTTTTTGGTCTTTAAGGTTTCTTTTGCCGAGCTACTTACAAGTTAGGATACAAAACCCAAAAGAGGGTGACAGCGCGGCGCGCCGCCACCCTCTTTTGGGTTACAAGTGACGATAGCTATAAAATAGCTGCTACAGGGCGATTAAGTAATAGGTAAAGTTGATTTATTATCAGTACATTATTTCTCAAGACTTTTCGATCAAATCACGATCATTATTCATGTATGTATGCTCAAACATCAATTCCCAAAACAACGATCGCTAATTAATCTAGTAAGTTCTGCAATGGGAATCGTGCTTGTCTCCTGCTCAGGCGGCTCACCACCAACGGGCGGATTTGGAGCTATTCCTGTGCCGATTGCTTCAGTTACATCAGGCAATGTTGTAGACAGCTCTGATTATGTTGCTAATTTACAATCTCGCCAGTCGGTAACACTGCAACCAAGGGTCGATGGCTATGTTCAAGAAATCTTCGTCAAAGCTGGTGATCGCGTGGAAGCGGGAGCAGCAATTTTACGCATTGATCCTGCTAGGCAGCAGGCGGTGGTGCAGCGATCGGTTGCGGCTGTAGCTACATCACAGGCGGATTTTGAAAGTGCTAGAGCTACCCTTGCCCAGCTGCGCGCTCGTAAGGAATCAATTCTATCTAATGTGGATTTTAATCAGAAGGAATTTAATCGATTTACTCAGCTAACTGCACAAGGAGCAACGACAAGGCAGAGGCTTGATGAAGTGGCGAATGATCTCAGAAATGCCAAGGCGGAACTGGGTCAGATTGACGCTCAAATCGTTGCCCAGCAAGCTAGTATCAACAGTGCCGCCACTAGGATTGAAGAGTCTCGTGCGGGTGCTGTTCAAGAAGAAGTGCAGCTCGACTTCTACACCGTGGCAGCCCCCTTCGCGGGAATTGTTGGTGATATTCCAATTAAGGTAGGAGATAACGTCAGTAGTACTACGACCCTCACTACCGTGACTCAAAATCAGGTGTTAGAAGTTCAAATATCTGTTCCCATTGAAAATGCGCCACGTTTGAGAATGGGAATGCCCGTTGAGCTATTGGATACACAGGACAAATTGCTTACAAGCGGAAAAGTAGCCTTTATTTCACCAAATATCGATCCACAAACTCAATCAGTTTTGGTGAAAGCAGCCTTTAATAATAGAGGCAATCAACTCAAGGCAAATCAATTTGTGCGAACTAGATTGATTTGGGCTTCCCGTTCTGGAGTATTAATTCCTACTTCTGCAATTTCAAGACTTGGTGGACAGGACTTTGCATTTGTGGCTGAAGAGAAATCTATTGATGGCAAAACTCAGTTAATTGCTAATCAGAAACCGATCAAACTTGGCAAGATTAAAGGTAATCAGCAAGAAGTATTAGAAGGTTTGACAGCAAAAGACAAAATCGTGGTTGCAGGGATTTTGCAATTGCAAAATGGAGCCGCGATCGCACCACTAACTGAAACACCTCAAAAGTAGCTCAAACAGAAGATTAATGGCGGCGCAAAGCGCCGCCATTAATCTTCTGTTTGGATTTTCCAGTAAAATTTTTGAAAGGGTTGCGAAGCAACCCTTTCAAAAATTTTACTGGTTCGGGTTTGAGCGCAAAGTGATTTATTTAGATGATGCACTCAGATTATTGTCCGACTGTAAGGCAATGATCTGCTGTTGAATTGAAGGTGAATACAAACGTAAATAATTCCAGTAATTCTCCAAGACCTTAGATACATAGTCCCTAGTCTCTTCGTAGGGAATACTGTTTACAAATTCATCAGAATCAGTGATTTTACGTCCTTGTACCCATCTTCCCACTGCCCCAGGCCCCGCATTATAACTAGCGATCGCTAGCATAGAGTTGTCGCCATATCTGCTATGGGTATAGTTGAGATACCAAGTTCCGAAGCTAATATTATCGGTGGGGTTATCTAGATTATATTTCTTGATTCCTTTTTGGCTAGCAATCCAAGCTCCAGTTTCAGGCATGATCTGCATTAGTCCAGCTGCTCCTACGCTAGAGCGAATCTTAGCCTCAAAGCGTGATTCTTGCCTCATCAAGCCAATTACCAAAGCAGGAGAGATCTTGCGCTCCCGTGACCATTGCGAGATCAAGTCCCAATAATGGAATGGATAAAGCGATCGCAAGTAAGCTGGATGTTCCTTCAACTGCACAATTTCTGCCTTCTGAGCAGCATTAACATCAATCCAATCTAGACTTTCTAGAATTCTAATCCCCATCAGGTTGTCTTGAATGGCAACTCGTAGCACGCCATCAGTAAAAATCTCCTTCGGTTCTAAATCACGCTTACCAGCAATTTCTACTGCCCATTGAGCACGAGCTTCTTGATCTAGCCCCAATTGATAAAGCTCTTGCAGCTTTTCTGAACCAGTCGGTAAAGATGTTCTTTGGCTAGGAATCACGATCGTGGGATTGGTATATCGGGCTGTGGTAAATGTGCCGACTTGCCAACCGAGAGAAGTCGCCGATCGCCATGCGTAATAGGAGGAAGGATGCTGACGGATTGTAAATTCAAATAACTGCTTCGCTTTGGACTTATTCCCTATCTGATCAGCCCATTTTCCTGCCCAAAAAGCGGCTTCGGCGGCAGAGTCGCCCTTGGGATAATTGGCGATCAGGGACTCAGCTGTAGCGATCGCTTTCGCAATTTGACCACTACGCGCTTGTCCCCTCGCAATGCGCCAACGTAACTCATTAGCTTCATTGCTATTTCCATAGCGATCTAGTAAAAGATTGCGTGCCTCACTAGCTGCCTTAGGGCTGGCGAGTCTATCTTGCAGAATGCTTGCCTTAGCCGTTAAAGCTTCGGCGGCGGTATCAGGATAGTTAGCGATTAATCGATCAGCCGCCGCGATCGCCTTCTGAGGATTTTCTAATTGTGTGAGCCGAATTAGGGCGCGGGGAGCTTGGGGACTTGTAGGAAACTGCTGAATAACTCGATTGTAAGCGGCGATCGCGGCATCAAATTGTTGACCACGATGTAGGCTGCGTCCATAGTTATAAGCAGAGATCGGATTGGCAGGTGCGCGAGTATATGCTCTCGCCGCTTTACCAAACTCAAATTTGTAATAGTAGGCATCAGCGATCGCTCGCCATTGGTCTGTGGTTAGATTTGTCGAGCTTGCAACTAGACGATCTAAAATTGGCACGATTCCTTTGTAGTCACCAAAATACGTTGCCATCACCAACATTGGCTCAATTTGCTTAGGGTTTTGGGCTAGTAATCGTAAGGCAACATCACGCGATCGCGGATGGGATGGAAACCTTTGTAAAAGTTGTTGAGTTTGACCGAGGGCAAATAGTGCTTCGGCGGCGGCGGGGCTATCGGGATACTTGTCTGCAAGGCTTTGCCAAGTGACTCTGGCTGAAGGGTCACGCAATTGTGTCTGAGCTTGAGCGCGTTTTAGCAAGACATAATCAGCCAGTAGTGAATATTCATTTTCGAGTGAGGCAATCGCTGCGATCGCTTCACTGGGCTGATTATTGTTGAGGTAAATATCGGCGATCGCTAGTCGCGCTCTTAGTCGATTAGCACCTTGATTGGCTTGAGGTACTAATCTCGCCAACCGTTGCTCAATTGGCAGATAGGTGAACGGATCAAAGGATTCCCCACCCTGATTAATTATTGAGCTTGATGCTAAGGCAAGATCGGGCTTAGTAGAAGTCACGATCAGAGGGGTACTGGCTCCTGCTAAGGTGGCACTGAGCAAAAGTACGGCTGACCAACGCATTAATTTTTTCATTCGGATACGTTCTTAATCAGCAGCATCCTAGCATTGTTTTATATCTATCGCTAACACCAGATGAACCCGATTTTGGTGTTTTCAAGTAGCTCAGCGAAATAAAACCCAGAAACCAAAAAGCTATGGCGCACGCGCAGTGTGCGCCATAGCTTTTTTAAAAACCAAAAGAGGGTGGCGACGCTTCGCGCCGTCACCCTCTTTTGGTTTTTATTACCTACTTATTAATCATTCCGTTTGAATGAGGCTAGCCATTCACGCAATTGTTGAGAGGCGATGTCTCTGCCTCCAAGTCCAAAGGCAACCGCGATCGCAACTGCGATCGCGCCAGTCAGTAAGCCAAAGGCTAAATCGACAATGTTACTAGCGATACCCATCTGTTTGAGCGCCATTGCTGTAACTAGAGCAATAATGGAAATTCTTGCTGCATGACCAAGGATTCTTGCCTGTCTGCCACCGCTACTTGTAATCAGGTTAAAGGCAAGATTGGCGAGGTATAAACCGATTGCAAAAATTACTACTCCACTTAGTACCTGACCAGCCACTCCCAATACACCAAAGACAATACTAGTCAATGCATCGATCTTCAAAACATCAGTAGCCGTTGCGATCGCCACTAGCATAATCAATAGAAATACAACGATCCCGACAATCTGTGATGGCGTTTGCAGTGGGATCGAAGTTACAGATCTACTAGTCTCAATCGTTTCAACGGTTTCAACGGTTTCAATAGTTTCAATGGTTTCAATCATAGGCGATTCTATTGATGTTGTAGTAGCAATGGGAAGTCCTAACCACTGCAAAATGTTGTTAAATCCTAATCCTGAAAGGATTTCAGAAACTATGTCTCTGGCAAATTGTGCAAAGAAATAGGCAACTGTAAGAATTGCGCCAGCCACAAAAACTTGTGGTACAAAGCGCAACACTTGATCAAGCATTGCTGTAGCTGGACGAGAGATGGCACCAACTTCTAATGCTTCTAATGTAGATATCGCGGTGGGAATCAGAATTAATACATAAATAAAGTTCCCAACTACTTGAGAAAGTGTATATTCAGTTTGATTAGAAGTCCATCGCTGAAGGAATCGATCTGCGCCACTTGTAGCCAAGAGATTAGTCACAATTTGCTTCACAACTTGAGCAATTAACCAGCCAATACTACCAATTAGCAGAGCTTTGAAGATTTTTGGTAGCGCACTCAAAAACTGATTGACGAGATTTTCTAAAGGCTGAAGAGCTTGAACTAAGCCAAGGCTATCGAGAACTAATGGCAGAAAAAGCAGAATAATAAACCAATAAAGAGCCGAGGATAAAGTCTCGCTTAAAGGTATTATTTGTGTGCTTGAGTCACCAATGCTTTCACTAACTTTGTTGTCAACCTGAGAGGAGCGTAAAAAGCGTCCAACGATGGCTTTGCTAACGGTTGCTAAAACCCATGCGATGCCTGCAATAATCGCCGCACCTCCGAGCTTAGGCAAGAATGATGCAATCTGGGCCAGTAAGCTATTTAAGGGAGTGGCGACTGCATCTAATTTGAGAAATTGGAAGAATCCCACTAAGGTAAATAGGAGGATAGTCCAGAAAACTAATGTGCCTGCAAATTTTTCAATTGGCAAGTTACTACTTCGAGAACCTGTTAACCAATTCGCCAGTTTATTATCAATATCTGTACGTTTTAGTAAGCCCTCAGTCATGGAAGAGAAGAATATGGCAACTATCCATCCACCAACGAGAATGGCGATCGCAAAGACAAGTTGAAATATTAATCCTTCTGCTCTAAATGAATCTTCTAGCGAAAAGCTCTTAGTTGTCGAGGTTTGAGCCAAGACAAAAGAAGTAAAACTTTGCATACAATACCTCAATGGAAAGAACAGAGTAAATTACCCCCAGACCATAGCAGCAATTTTTATTATAAAAACCAATTTTTAGAAGTTCTCCAGAATTCGCAGGACTAAGTAGGCAAACATAATTAAACTCAAAACCCAAAAAGCTGTAGCGTGCGCTACAGCTTTACTGAATCTACAAACTCAGTATTTAATCCGTGGATCAATCCAAGCATTGACAATATCTACAAGGATGCTCGCGATCGTGACGATGATTGCAAAAAATACAATAATTCCTTGTACCACAGGATAGTCTCGCCCTAAAATTGCTTCAAACAGACGGTTAGCTAATCCTGGCCATGAGAATGTCACCTCAATTAAAACCGCACCGCCCAACATCGAAGCCAAGGTCAAACCCAAAATAGTAATTACTGGAATCATTGCGTTTTTGAGGGCATGATTAAACAAAATTGCTCTTGGCTTGATCCCCCTAGCTTTAGCGGCTTCCACATAGTCAGATAGCAGCGTTTGTCTCAAGTTTATCCGCACAATGCGCTCAAAAATGCCACTGATCACAATTCCTAAACTCATTGCCGGTAAAATCAAATACTGAATACTTGTCCATAAAGCCTGCCAGTTTCCCTTAAGTAGGGAATCAATTGTGTATAGCCCAATTACCTGCGTAGGAGACTCCATTCCCACAGGAAAGCGTGTACCGATCGGAAGCCAGCCTAGTTGAACAGAAAACAATAGCTGCAAAATCATCCCTACCCAAAATAAAGGTAAGGAATAAGTAATGATTCCGAATAGGCGACTACCAACATCCCATTTTGTATTAGGGCGTAAAGCCGCCACAATTCCCACTGTCAGACCAATTGTCAAAGCCACCATCAAAGCATAGATCGCTAGTTCTGCGGTTGCGGGGAAAAAGTTCTTAATGATTTGCCAAACGGTTTGATCGCGGGTGCTGATCGATTTACCGAGACTGAATAGCAGCTTACCATCGCTAAAGTGGCACAAATCATACATATAGCGTAAGTATTGCGATAGTAAAGATCCCGTAAGTCCAACTTGCTCTCGTAGGGCAACCTTAACTGATTCAGGGGCGCGAGGACCTAAAATCGCATCAATCGGATCGCCTGGGGTAGCCCGCATGAGCAAAAACACTACCGAGGCGATCGCCCATACCATAATCGGTGCCAGCATTAACCGCGCCGCAATGTAATAGAGGAGATCTTTGAGGCGGCTAGACATAGTTTAATTTGATTCTTTCCAGATAATTATAGAGATGGTCGTCTGCAAATTCACTCAAAAATTATAGGATGCATAGTACCCAGCTATTTAAATTCAATCTATTATTACAGCAATTTGCGCTCAAACCCAAAAGAGGTTGGCGGCGCTCCGCGCCGCCAACCTCTTTTGGGTTTTGATTTGTCCTGATGCAAGTGGCGACAGCTATAGCTATAAAAAAGAGAAAGAGAATTCGCTTCGCGAATTCTCTTTCTCTTTTGGGAAGACTTAAACTGCTAAGAACTTTTGAATTACTTCATTACTTAATTCTGAAGTATGACCAGAGGCAACAATACCTCCCTTTTGCATAGCATAATACCAATCAGCTTGGCGAACAAAATGTAAATGCTGCTCCACTAATAGAATTGAAATTCCAGTAGTTGCCACAATATGTTTAACCGCAGATTCAATTTCTAAAATGATCGATGGCTGGATTCCTTCCGTTGGCTCATCAAGAATTAGTAATCTCGGCTGTCCCATGAGCGCGCGCGCGATCGCTAATTGTTGTTGTTGACCACCACTCAGATCACCGCCCATACGACCGAGCATCGACTTAAGCACAGGGAATAGCTCAAACACCATGTCCAAAAGGCTGTGCTTAATGTCAGCGGTGACGGGATGCGACTCTAAGCCTAGTAAGAGATTTTCTTTTACTGTCATACGTGGCATCACTTCCCGACCTTGCGGCACATAGCCCACACCCATTCTAGCTCGTTGATCGGGAGTGAGTTGCGTGATATCTTTCCCAAAGAAAGACACATCACCTTGTCTGGGCTTTAGCAGTCCCATGATCGTTTTTAGAAGAGTAGTTTTACCTACACCATTACGACCAATCAGGCAAACCATCTTGCCCGAAGCCACACCCATATCGACATTACGAAGAATATGGCTTTCACCGTAATAAACATTGAGATTACTCAACCGCAAAATTGGATCGTTAGTTTCTTCCATAAAGCACCTCCTTTTTAAGTTAATTTTTTTGTATAGCGAAGCCGTAGTTAGCTAATACAGATCAAAACCCAAGAATCGAATTGCGGCGCTTTGCGCCGCAATTCATCTTCTGGTTTTATGTCCTAAGCAAAACTCGCTTTGCTATATGGCTTCGGTTGGTCAATGCTCCTCTTCTTGCTGACCTAGATAGACTTCAATGACCTTAGGATCATTCTGAACTTCTTCAAAATTACCTTCGCAGAGGACACTACCTTGGTGTAAAACGGTTACTTTGCGAGCAATCTGACGCACAAACTCCATATCGTGTTCAATCACAATAATGGAGTGAGATTCGGCTAAAGACATCAACAGTTCGCCAGTCTTTTCTGTCTCTTCATCGGTCAAGCCTGCCACTGGCTCGTCTACTAACAATAAATCTGGAGACTGCGCGATTAGCATCCCAATTTCTAGCCACTGCTTCTCTCCGTGGGAGAGAAACTCTGCTTTCATCTCAGCTTTATTGATCAAGCCGATTGTTTGCAGTAAATCGTATATCCTTTGTTTTTCGACAACTGATGGTGGCTGAAATAGGGTTGAAAAAACATTTTTGTTAGGATTGCTAGCAAGTTCGAGGTTTTCTCTAGGAGTCAAGTTCAGATAAACACGGGGAGTTTGGAATTTGCGCCCAATTCCCATTCTGGCGATTTTATGCTCAGATAGCGATCGCGTATTTTTGCCTTTAAATCTCACCTGTCCTTGAGTCGGCTTGACTTTACCTGTAATCACATCAAGAAATGTAGTTTTACCAGCACCATTGGGACCAATGATTACTCGTAACTCGCCTTGTTCCATATCAAAGTTCAAGTTATTGATAGCTTTAAATCCATCAAAACTTACCGTTACAGCTTCAATTTCTAGGATTTTCCCTTTCACTTTGTACCTCTGGATCTAATTCAAGACTTGGATAGGTGACAACAGGTCTACCCTTAAATAATCGCTTCGCCAAGTCCCAGCCAGTGGTGCGACACCATCCGACTAAGCCATCGGGTAGTACCATTACGACCAACAGGAACATTGCACCTTGGAAGAATAGCCAAATTTCAGGGAACTGCTCGCTAAGAATGCTCTTAGCAAAATTAACTAAAATTGTGCCTATAAATGCGCCGATTAGAGTTGCTCTACCGCCAACCGCCACCCAAATCACCATTTCAATGGAAAGGGCAATGTCCATAGATTTTGGAGAAATAATTCCTGTCTGCGGCGTAAATAATGCGCCGCCTACTCCTGCGAGAACCGCAGAAATCGCGAACACTAACACCTTAAAACCTGTGGGATTGTAACCAGAGAACCTTGCTCGGTTTTCGTCATCACGCAGAGCTACCAGTAAGCGTCCAAACCTGCCACTGGTCAGCCACCGACAGAGGGCATAGGACAGTGCCAAGAAAATAACAGTCAAAATGTAAAAAACGCGCTGTGTTTCAGGGGCATTAATTTCATAGCCAAAGATGGTCTTAAAATCAGTTAAGCCATTGGTTCCATTGATATATTGCTGCTGACCATTGAAGAAGTTAAAAAAGATAATCGTCATTGCTTGGGTGAGAATCGAAAAATAAACACCACGAATGCGATTACGAAATACTAAGAAACCTAAAATAGCGCCAACCGCCGCAGGAACAAGGACGATCGCCAGAACTGTAAATTGAAATGAGAAAAAAGGTTGCCACAGGGCAGGAAGTTCATTGATGCCATAGAGAGGCATAAATTCTGGTAGCTTGAGGGTCGCATCTGCGGGAAACTGTAGCTTCAGGTGCATTGCTATAGCGTAGCCACCTAAACCAAAGAACACGCCATGTCCTAGACTGAGTAATCCTGTAAAGCCCCAAATCAGGTCTATGCCGAGGGCAACGATCGCTAGTGCCAAAAATCGACCGAGCATTGTAATTCTGAAGGCTTGCCCTGATGCGGTTAGGATCACAGGAACTACAAATACTAGAAGTATACCGATCGCTAAAACAATGGCAATTTCAATGGCAAGCGATCGCCAATTCTTTTTAGATGATTTTTCAGATGCTGCGGCATCAGGCATCGCTTTAGAAATATTTTCTATCATGTCTGTCTATCCGTACTACTAAAGTTCAACTGATCGCCCCTTTTGAGGGAACATACCCGCAGGCTTGTACTGTAAGAAAGCCACAATCAATACAAACAGCAACACCTTCGCCATGCTCGTAGTTGCAAAAAAGGTGAAGAAGTCAGCAAGGGGTTTTACCGATGACAGCAAGCCCACAAACGTACCAGAGCCAACCAAGTAGCTCGTCGTGCCGATCGCCAAAGCCGCCGCAATACTACCGACTAATTTGCCAACACCACCTACAACCACCACCATAAAGGTATCAACAATATAGTTTTGTCCAGTATTCGGTCCCACTGAGCCAAGGAAACTCACCGCACAGCCTGCGATCCCTGCTAACCCAGAACCAAGGGAGAAGGTGAGTGCATCAACAGTTTTAGTGGGAATCCCTAAGCAGGAACTCATTTGACGGTTTTGCATGACAGCCCGAATGCGTAAACCCCAAGGGGATTTTTCTAGGAATAGATAGATTCCAATTACACAGGCGATCGTCAAGGCAATAATGAACAAGCGCACGTAAGGCAGTTGCACAGAGCCGATGGCGACACCACCACGCAACCATCTTGGCGCAGTCACGTCAACATTTTGCGCTCCAAACCAAGGCTGTGTGACAGGGTTCTTATAAGATTGAGCCACAACTGTCGCGATAGTTGCCGAAATCGCCAAGGATAGCGGTAAGAGAATGGCGATCGCCCAGTTCTTGATTGCATCCCAATTTGGTCGTTTCTGCAATATCCACAACGCCACAAAATACAGAATGCTAAAAGCAACTAAGCCGATTACAATCACCCAGTTTACACTGCGGACAAACTGTTGCAAGATTAGGCTCACGCCCCATGTGGCAAGCAGTGTCTCAAGTGGTCGTCCATAGAGAAAGCGAATGACACCTTTCTCAAGCAAAAATCCTACGGCAGCAGTGACTAAAAAAGCGGCAATCAGTGCTGCAAATACATAGTAATCTAACCAACTTTCGCCTAGAGCTTTGAATCCGTTCTGCACTAAAAAGGTTGTGTACGCGCCGATCATCATCAACTCACCATGAGCCATATTGATCACGCCCATCAGTCCAAACACGATCGCTAATCCCAGCGCTGCAAGCAAAAGCACAGAACCAGTACTGATGCCATTAAATACTCCCTCTAAAAGTCGGAGAAGATTTTCTGTCATGATTCCACCAACATTGTTTGATTTGGGATGATGGTTGATGATGTGCCTCGCATCGCGAGACACATCATCAATTCTGAATAATGCAAAATATAGGGGCAATTCATGAATTGCCCCTATATATCTGCTCATAAATCCTAGAAAGAATTATGCCTTCTTAAACTTGCCGCCTTTAGCCTTGTCTGAGTAGTCGCAGTAGAAGCCTTTGGTTTCCGTAACAAATTGATTCCAAGGTAATGGCTCAACCGTCTTATCGGTGGCGGAGACTATCTTAAACTGACCATCAGCAGTGACTTCGCCAATACGCACATACTTAGACAAGTGGTGGCTGTTTTCCATCTTCACCTTGCCTTCGGGAGCGTCAAACTCTTGACCGAGAGCAGCTGCTCTGACGGCTTCAAGATCATCGGCTTTACCTGCTTTTGCGACAGCTTGTGCCCAAATATTGACAGCGATGTAACCAGCTTCCATCGGGTCATTGGTAACGCGCTCAGCACCATACTTAGCCTTGAAAGCTTCCACAAACTTCTTGTTAGCAGGATTGTCAACAGTCATGAAGTAATTCCATGCTGCATAGTGACCTTTGAGAAATTCAGGGCCGATTGCCTTGACTTCTTCCTCAGCGATACTGACGGACATGGAAGGGTACTTATCAGCAGTGAGTCCAGCACCTTGCATCTGCTTGAAGAAAGCAACGTTGCTATCACCATTGAGGGAGTTGTAAATTACACCACCATTGGGAAGAGCTTGCTTGATCTTGGCGATGATTGGGGTTACTTCTGAGTTGCCGAGAGGTAAGTAATCTTCACCTACGACAGTGCCACCAGAGGCTGCCAACTGTGCTTTGATGATCGTATTAGCGGTACGGGGGAACACATAGTCAGAGCCAACAAGGAAAAATTCCTTGCCCTTGTTCTTGAGCAACCAATCTACTGAAGGCTCGATCTGTTGGTTAGGTGCTGCACCAGTGTAGAAGATATTCTTAGAACATTCTTGACCTTCGTACTGGACAGGATAGAAGAGAAGGTGATCTTTCGATTCAAATACAGGTAGCACGGCTTTGCGGCTTGCTGAAGTCCAACAACCAAAGACAGCTACTACCTTGTCCTGCTCGATCAACTTTTTAGCTTTTTCAGCAAAGGTGGGCCAGTCAGAATTTCCATCTTCAACGATGGGTTCAATTTTTTTACCAAGCACACCACCTGCGGCATTGATTTCTTCGATCGCCAATAAAGTTGCGTCTACTAGGCTCTTCTCGCTAATTGCCATAGTGCCACTGAGGGAATGCAAAACACCAACTTTGATGGTGTCTCCACTGGCTGCGGCTGTTGTTGCAGGGGCTGCCAAACCAGTAGCAGCAGGGGTTGCGCCTGTGGTTGTAGCGGCTGGCGGAGTGGCGGGGGCACAAGCCTTGATTAAACTACCAACACCAAGTGCGGCTGAGCCATAAACAATAAACTTGCGGCGATTCATTTGACTACTCATTAGACTTTAATGCCTCCAAACTTTTGGATTCTATAATTAAACAATTTGATAAGTAGTTCAGCATATTTAAAATCCAAGTCCAGAGACTATGACGCTCGCGTAATGTACAAGGCGACACAAAGCTCTGAATTTCAACTTTACTTGCGCTTAGCCACTTACAATAATTTAGAATGAAGGTTAAACTTCACTCCTCACACACTAATTGATTGAGTTAGTTAGTATCATCTCAATCCTCATACAGTTGATTTGTATAGGTTGTATCACATAATACTTTTTATACCTTGTTGATGCTGGGAAATCATCTAAAAAAGATTTTTAAACAAATATTGCTCTTCAGATTTTAGAAGCTGCTCTACGGCTACGACATCAAGTGGTTTGGCAAAGAGAAATCCTTGACCATATTGGTATTGAAGTTCTTTTAGTTTGTTGAGCTGCGAAAGAGTCTCAATACCTTCAGCGATCGCTTGAATACCTAACTGATGACTGAGGGTAGCGATCGTTTCGACGATGCGATAGTTTTTGTTACTTTCTGTCATTTGATTTACAAAGGAGCGATCAACTTTGAGGCTATTAATTGGTAGAAGATGAAGATAGCTGAGGGATGAGTAGCCTGTCCCAAAATCATCGATACTAATTTCGAGGCTCCTTTCCCTTAATTTTGTTAGTGTTGCGATCGTGGCTTCTACATTTTCAATGACCATTCGTTCCGTGATTTCGATGGTTAAAAGATGTGGGGGAAGTTGAGTCTGGGCAAGAACTTGATCGATCTGTTGGATGAGATCAGGATGTTGAAGATCTTGAGATGACAAATTAACATTCACCTTTAAGTCAGAAAATTCTGGAAAATCTCTGTGCCAAGTGACCAGTTGCTGGCAAGCCTCCCTAAGCACCCAATAGCTAAGTTGATGAATGATGCCAAGTTCTTCGGCAACAGGAATGAACTCATTTGGGCTTTTCCAGCCTTGAGTAGGGTGACACCAACGAATTAGGGCTTCAAAGCCGATTAATTTGCCAGTATTCAGGCAAACTAGAGGATGATACTGCAAAGAAAATTCTTGAAGTTTGATCGCTTGGTGTAAGTCGTTTTCTAAGTGCATACGGATCAAGGCTTGGCGATGCATCTCAGTGTCAAAAATCTCGTACCTTGACTTGCCCTGATTTTTGGCACGGTACATGGCAATATCAGCGTCTCGTAGTAGTTGAGAGGATTGATCATAATCAGTCGAGCCAAAAACTATACCGACGCTACAGGAAGTATATACTTGGCGATCGCCTATGGTGACAGGAATCTGAAGAGAACTCAGCAGCCTTTCAGTTGCATAGATTGCTTCTTGGATGTCTTGGATATCTTCCAATAAAACGACAAACTCGTCACCACCAATTCTGGCAATGAGATCAATATCGCGAAATGTAACTTGTAGCTGCTCTGCTATGGCTATTAACAGGCGATCGCCTACTAAATGACCAAGGCTGTCATTGACGATTTTGAAGCGATCAAGGTCAAGAAATAGAACTGCAAATTTATAGTTGTCGTGGCGATGGATACGATGGATGGCAAGTTCTAATCGTTCAGACAGGAGCTGTCGATTGGGTAGTCCAGTCAGTGCATCATGGAGCGAATCATATTCTAATTTTTTCCGAGTTTGGATACGTTCGGTGATATCCCGTGAAGTAGTTTGCAATTGCACAATCACTCCATTTCTGTCCATGATTGGCTTAGTGAGAGTTTCAAACCAAATGTAGTTTCCCGACTTTTGCCTGATTCGATAGGTACTAGGCGCAGGCTTTCCTGATAGAGCCTTGGCATGAGTGTCTTGACGAAGACGATCGCAATCATCAGGATGGAAGAGGCTGTAGGGATCACAACCAATCATTTCATCATAGCGATAGCCCAGTAGAGTTTCGCAGGAAGGACTAACATAGGTATAGCGTCCATCAGGCTCATGTAAGCAAACTAGATCATTCGTATTTTCAGATAACAGGCGATAACGGACTTCACTTTCCTGTAATGCTAATTCGGCAGTTTTGCGATCGGTAATATCACGAATGAGGATAATCGCCTCATTCTCTCCACTAACAACAATACGCGCCTCTTCATAACGCCACTCGCCTCTAATGTTAATTCGATATTCATGAAATTGGAGTTTTCCCGTCATGAAAGCCTGTTCTACACAATACATCCGCTCTTGAGCTAGTTGTGGCTCTAAGACATCAGAAATTCTTTTACCAATTAGAATTTCTGAATGTATTGCAAATTCTATTTCATCAGAACCTATGCTATCTAGATAGAAACCATCATGGTTAACCCGAATGATTAAATCTGGAATGGCATTGATGAGGGCTTGATTGGTATCGTTGGCACGGCTTAGCTCGATTTCTGCTTGCTTACGCTCCCTAAGATCGATATCTACGCAATAGATTTCCTGCTCACCTTCAGTGTTTGTCAGCATAATATGGCTTGAGTAAACTGCAACCTCAGAGCCATCTTTACGCATTAATGTCAGTTCATCGGCTGGAATAATTTCACCATTTTCAGTCCAATTCTCAATTCCCGCAATCACATCTTGATGCATCTGTGGAGGAATAATCAGATCTTCAAGTTTTTGACCTAGAGCTTCAGCCTTGGTGTAGCCATAAAGCTCTGTACTTGCTTCATTCCAGTAGATGACTTGACGCTGGAGATTGTAGCCTTGGACTGCAATTTTAGGGGTTGATTCAAATAATTTGCGAAATCGCTGTTCAGTTTTTTTAAGAGATTTTTTTTCGCTGATGTCTTGAAAGGTGGCGATCGCATAAATAACTTGACCTTGATCATCAAATATTGGTGTCGCCGATACTTCTAAATAAACGACCTGATCAGGATGATGGATCTCTAGATCATCGGTTTTGACAAACTGACCAGTCAGCGCGATCGCGCTGGGTAGTTCATTGATGGGGTAGAGTTCTTGGCTACTGGTACGATAAATATGAAATGAGTCCGATAGGCGATTGGGCTCTAGTTCTATGGAGCGATCAGTACCTAATAAATTTCGCCCGATACTATTTATATAGATTAGTTTGCCTGTTGAGTCATGAACAGCAATCCCAATTGGGGTGGCATCTAAAATCTGAACTAATCGGCTCTCACTCTCTAATGATGAAGCACTTGCCGTTAGTGAACCCATCAGATTTTTAATATTCTCTGGCGTATTTTCCCAATCTTCTAGAGAAATATTGTCAATTAATGAAAGATGCTGTTTTTCCATGCCTATGTCACTGATAAATTTAGTACGCAGGTAAGCATAATTAAACCCAAAACCTAAAAAGCTGTAGCGCACGCTGCGCTTGCGCTACAGCTTTTTGGGTTTTAAGGTTTCTTTTGCCCACTTACTTAACATTTTTCTTACATTTTATTGATGATGAATTCTCTAACCTTAGTCAAACCATCTTGATTTTTAAGATTAGTAAATACAAAAGGGCGACTAACGCGCATTTTCAGTGCGTCCCGTTCCATTACCCCTAAGTCTGCACCGACATAGGGAGCTAGATCGATTTTATTAATTATCAATAGATCAGATTTAGTAATGCCTGGCCCACCCTTGCGGGGAATTTTATCGCCTGCGGCTACATCAATGACATAGAGCGTCAAATCTACAAGTTCAGGGCTGAAGGTTGATGCGAGATTGTCCCCACCACTCTCGACAAAAATTAAATCTAAATCAGTAAATTGCAATTCCAACTGCTCGATCGCAGCCAAATTCATCGAGGCATCTTCACGAATTGCCGTATGAGGACAGCCACCTGTCTCTACGCCCACAATGCGATCGCGGGGCAGCGCTTCACTGCGTACCAAAAACTGGGCATCTTCTTGGGTATAAATGTCATTGGTGACAACCGCGATCTGAAAGTGCGATCGCATTGACTTACAAAGAGAATCAACCAATGCAGTTTTTCCAGAGCCGACGGGTCCAGCCACTCCAACACGAAATGGTGACATAGAGATTTATCCTGCTTCGATATAGGCTAAAGTAATTATCACGCTTTGCGTAGCGTTTCTACTTTACTGTGATTATAGTTAATGCATATTGTTACACAACGTTTATCAGCAGCAGAAAAAAAATTAGTTGATCGCAGTTCACTTCTAACTCTCGCTCTGGTTGCCGAAGATAGAACTCGTAGCCGTCATCGATTTTTGACTATTGAGGAGAAGGAAATTAATTTACAACTTCATAGAGGAACTGTTTTAAAGGAAGGAGACATTCTTGCCGATGAAAATGGCTTAGCGATCGCCGTTGTGATCGCCAAACCAGAGCCAGTAGTTACGGTTACAGCTAGCAATTTTCTAGAACTGCTCAGAGCGGCTTATCACTTAGGTAATCGCCATATTGCTTTAGAAGTTACCGAAAACTATCTACGTTTGTCTCCTGATTCAGTTTTGGAAGATATGGTGACAAAGATGGGATTGAGTGTAGTCCATGAAGTTCAACCCTTTCAACCTGAGTCTGGAGCTTACTCACATCACCATGACCACTAGCTCCTTGCCATTATCTCTATTGCGACTACTTCAATTCACTAGTCCCAGTCTTCCCGTTGGTGCTTATAGCTATTCAGAAGGGATTGAATATCTCTGTTATAAAGGAACGATCCAAACCGAAATGCAGCTTTATGATTGGCTGAAAAATGAGATGCAATTTGGATTTATTACCAACGAAACAACGATCTCTCTTCGCGCCCATCAAGCGGTGAGCGCAGGTGATTTTACCAAACTTACCTACTGGAATAACTGGCTATCCGCCACCAGAGAGTCAGAAGAATTGCGCCTTGCTAGTTGGCAGATGGGTCAGTCCCTAATGAAGTTGTGGGAGCAGTTGCCAACCGAACTGTTGCTATTGGAATCCAAACAAAAAATAAATCAACTAATGCCAAGTGCTAAGGACAACTCTCAAGGTCGAGGTTGTAACTATGCGATCGCCTTTGGAATCGTAGCAGCTAGCCTAAAAATAGATCCTAACAACACTGCGATCGGATATATTCACAGTTGGTTATCCAATCTTGTTAGTGCGGCGGTCAGGGCAGTTCCATTTGGACAAACAGTGGGACAGCGGATAATTTTTACGCTTAGCGAAGATATTATAAATAGTTCTCAGTTAGCATCACATCGTCAAGATCGTGAATTAGAATGGTGTGGATGG
This sequence comes from Pseudanabaenales cyanobacterium, assembly GCA_038215315.1. GTDB lineage: Bacteria > Cyanobacteriota > Cyanobacteriia > Pseudanabaenales > Pseudanabaenaceae > Pseudanabaena. Next base: position 15,911 of record JBBQRB010000002.1, on the reverse strand, counting down.
GGTATAAGTCTAGCTTCCGCAAATCATGAGACACAATATTCTCGCTTATTTCGGAGTTAAGTAGCTAGGTACAGCGCTTTACGCTGATCTAAAATCCAGAGAAGTTTTTGAAGGTGCTGCTTTGCGGCACCTTCAAAAACTTCTCTGTACCCTTTAAAGCCTCAACAGGCTGTAAAAGAAACCTTAAAACCCAAAAAGCTGTGGCGCACACAGCGTGCGCCACAGCTTTTTGGGTTTTGTTTCGCCGAACTACTTAACGTGCTGAAGATACTTTAGAATAGTTGGCGGCAATGGTCAAAAAAGTATGGAAACTGAAAATCATAAGTTAATTGATGCTGAACAACCTTTAGCAGTCACTATTGAAAGCCTGAGGCATGAAATTAGTGAACTAAAAAATCAAAACCATAAATTAAGGGAGCAGTTGACCGCCAAGATTGTCCATGAGGAACAATTGTCGAAGACTAATAATGAGCTACAGACAGAAATCTTTGAACGTCAGCAGACTGAGGCAGCTCTAAGACTGCTGTTAGATAGGCTATCCCACGAAAAAAACGACCTAGAGATCCTACTCGACACGACAACTTCTCATAGTGATAGAATTGAAACTTTGATGTATGACAAGGCTCTTTCGTTAGCCCGCGAAGTAACTATTGATGGCATGACCCAAATCGCTAATCGTCGGGCATTTGACCAAAGATTAGCTACGGAGTGGCAACGCCTAGCGAGAGAAAAGATGCCGATCGCCATTCTGCTCTGTGATGTTGATTTCTTTAAGCGCTTTAATGATCGCTATGGACATCCTGCGGGGGACGATTGTTTGCGAGCAGTAGCAAAGTCGATTGAAGCTTGTATTCGCCGCCCTGCGGATCTTGCTGCTCGCTATGGAGGGGAGGAGTTTGCTGTGATTTTACCTAATACTGACAGAGATGGCGCAACTTTTATCGCCGAAAAAGTTTGCCAAGCTGTTAACAAACTAGAGATTCCCCATGAGGCTTCATATGTGGGAGGGTTTGTTTCGATTAGTATCGGCATAGCATCGATTTTACCCGAACGGCAGGTATCACCCAGAAGCTTGATTGAGTCTGCGGATAAAGCATTATATTTAGCAAAAGATCAAGGTCGTAATCGAGTTGTGTTTAATGATGAGTAATGGCATAGCTTTAGCGCACGCGCAGCGTGCGCTAAAGCTATGCCATTTACTTAATGCGCGATCGCGGTTTCAATTTTGACTTCGTTTTTACAGCTTCCGCTTTCCTCAAATTCAGTAATATTCGCGAGTGTCATATCGGCAATATTAGACAGCGCTTGACTAGTAAAGAAAGCTTGATGTCCTGTTACGATCACATTAGGGAAAGTTAATAGGCGTTGAAATATATCGTCTTGGATTACTTGATTGGATAAGTCTTCAAAAAACAGATCCGCTTCTTGCTCATAAACATCAATACCTAGATAGCCGATTGCTCCAGATTTAAGCCCTGCGATCGCGGCTTGAGTGTCCACTAAGCCACCACGACTGGTGTTAATTAACATCATTCCCGCCTTCATTTGCGCGATCGCAGCCTCGTTAATTAAGTGATGTGTATCGGGCGTAAGTGGGCAATGCAGAGAAATAATATCTGACTGGGCAAGAATTTCAGACATTGATACATATTCCATTTCCAAATCCAAACAAGTTTTATTTTGATAGGTGTCATACCCTAGTAATTTGCTTCCAAATCCCTTCATGATTTGAGCAAAAATAGCTCCGATTCTACCTGTACCGATCACGCCCACAGTGGCACTGTGCAAATCAAATCCCAATAGTCCTTCAATCGAGAAATTACCTTCACGAACTCGGTTATAGGCGCGGTGAACATTGCGATTGAGGGAAAGGATCAGCGCGATCGCGTGTTCAGCCACCGCATAGGGAGAATAGGCTGGCACGCGGACAGTCACTAACCCTAACTCGGCAGCCGTTACTAAGTCCACATTATTAAAACCCGTTGATCGCAAGGCAATTAATTTTGTGCCGTTTTTTGCAAGTATTTCCAACATCTCGGCATTTAGATAGTCATTAATAAAAACGCAAACGGCGGGAAAGTCTGTGGCGAGAGAAACTGTCTCTTGGCTGAAATGACATTCAAAGAAGGTTATTTCGTGCTGATGTTGCTCGTTAGCAGTACTAAACGACTGGCGATCATAGGACTTGGTATTAAAGAAAGCAATTTTCATATTTAAAAAATATTAGGGATAATACTCCAAACAACAAAAGGCTCGCCAAGCGAGCCTTTTGTTGTTTGGACTTAATGCTTAACCATTAACATTGAGAACCGCTTTAGCAGGATCATAGGCTTGCAATTCCACCTTAACTGGCTTAACCTTCCAAATATCATCGCAGTATTCCTTAATCGTGCGATCGGACGAGAACTTACCAGAACGGGCAACATTGAGAATACTCATCGTTGTCCAGTGTTCCTTATCCTTATAGGCTTGGCTAACCTTTTCTTGACAGTCAGAATAGGATTGATAATCAGCCAAGAGCATATATTCGTCATGATACTTAAGCGAGTCCACCAAAGGCTTGAATAAGTCTTTATCGCCAGGAGAGAAGTATCCCATACCTAAGCGATCAAGGATATTGCGAAGTTCCTCATGGGTATTGTAGTAGTCCATAGGATTGTAGCCATCGGCTTTCATCTTCTGCACCTCTGGAGTCGTCAATCCAAATAGAAAGAAATTATCATCGCCAACTTCCTCACGAATTTCGATATTCGCGCCATCAAGAGTACCGATGGTTAAAGATCCATTCATGGTGAACTTCATGTTGCCAGTTCCCGAAGCTTCTTTGCCTGCGGTAGAGATTTGTTCCGATAGGTCGGCGGCAGGATAGATCAACTGACCAAGGGAGGCACTGAAATTAGCAAGGAATACGACTTTGATGCGTCCATGAACATCAGGGTCACGGTTGACCACATCGGCAACCGCATTAACGGCTTTGATGATTAGCTTCGCCATAGTATATCCAGGAGCAGCTTTACCACCAAAGATAAAAGTGCGCGGTGTGATATCAATGCTTGGGTCTTGCTTAATGCGAAGGTACAAACCAATCACATGAAGTAAATCTAAATGTTGACGCTTGTACTCATGGATACGCTTGACTTGAATATCAAAGATAGAATTGGGATCAACTTCCACACAATTGTGCACCATGATGTAATCCGCAAGTTTCTGCTTATTTGCTTGCTTGATGTTCCACCAGCGATCGCGGAAGTCTTTGTCATCAATAAAGGATTCTAGTTTGCGAAGTTCATCAAGATGCTTGAGCCAAGTATCACCAATCTTTTCGGTGATTAATTCAGACAATGCAGGATTTGCAAGCAACACCCAGCGGCGAGGGGTCACGCCATTGGTTTTGTTGTTAAATTTCTCAGGTGATAACTTGTAAAAATCTTTGAGAACATCTTGCTTCAAAAGTTCGGAGTGTAATGCCGCTACACCATTGACTGCATGGCTGCCGATGGTAGCAAGGTTAGCCATCCGTACTTTTCGGTTGCCACTTTCTTCAATGATTGAGAGACGGGCAAGTATTTCTTGATCATCAGGAAACCAAGTTTGGACATCCTGTAAGAAACGATGATTGATTTCGTAAATGATTTCTAAATGGCGTGGCAACAGGCTCTCAAATAGTGATACTTCCCACTTCTCTAAGGCTTCAGGGAGCAAGGTGTGGTTAGTGTAAGCAAAAGTGCTTTGAGTAATTCGCCATGCTTCATCCCAATAAAAATCATGTTCATCTACTAGCAAACGCATCAGTTCGGCAATGCTAATGGCAGGGTGAGTGTCATTTAGCTGAATGGCGGCGTGTTCAGGAAGATTGTTAAGGTGACCGTACTTCTTGAGATGGCGGCGAATGATGTCTTGTAGTGAACATGACACAAAGAAGAATTGCTGCTCTAAGCGCAACTGGCGACCTTGGGGAGTGTTGTCGTTGGGATAGAGAACTTTGGAAATGGTTTCCGATTTGATCTTGGTTGCCACAGCACCGTCATAGTCGCCAGAGTTGAAGGCTTGGAAGTTGAAGTCTTCGCCCGCTTCTGCTTTCCAGAGACGCAATGTATTGACGGTATTGGTTTGATAACCGGGGACGGGGGTGTCGTGGGGAATACCCTCAACCGTAAAGCTAGGAATCCAATGGGTATGGGGACGACCGCGATCATCGTTGTAGATTTCGGTATGTCCACCAAACTTGACTTGAACGGTGGATTCGTAACGCACGACTTCCCAAGGATTGCCACATTTCAGCCATTTGTCAGGAATCTCCACCTGCCAGCCCTGCTGAATTGATTGGTTAAAAATGCCAAATTCGTAGCGAATGCCATAACCCATTGCAGGGATTTCTAGTGTGGCAAGGGAGTCGAGGAAGCAGGCAGCTAAGCGTCCTAGACCACCATTTCCCAGCCCCGGATCAGGCTCCTGTTCTAATAATTCTGTTAGATCTAGTCCTGACTCTTTAACGGCTTTGGCGATCGAATCATATAGATCAAGGTTGATCAGGGCATTGCCCAAATGTCGCCCCATCAGAAATTCGGCGGAGAGATAGTAAACGGTCTTGATGTCTTCTTCGTGGTAAACCTTGAGGGTTTGTAGCCAACGTTGTAATAGGCGATCGCGTGTGGTGTAAGACAGCGCCATGTAGTAGTCGGTGAAATTAGCTACAGACGCAAGTTTGCCTTGAATGTAAAATAGGTTATCGGCAAAGGCACGCTTGAGGGTTTCAATACTTAAACCTGTGCGATCGTCTTCTACCGTAATATTGCTGGTTTGAGGAGCAACATTTGTTTGCATAGAATTATTCCTGAATGATTGCTTGGTCTTAATGCCGATTTGCTGACTCTAAGGCGGAGTTCAATGCCTCTGTCCTATCCAAGCACAAACTTTGAAATGTTGAGCATTTATTGACTGATAATTTATGATTTAGTGGGCAATTATTCACGGTTTCCTGACATTTACGTAATTTGCGATGAAAAAATTCACGACTGGCTACCTACATATTATTTTCACATTCTTAGAAAATTGTATGCAAAGTTCGCCAAGAACTCCGCACATGGCTTCGTGAGTTGCATAGCGAAGTCCATATAACTACTATCTTTGTAACCCATGACCAAGAAGAAGCGATGGAAGTCGCTGATAAGGTCGTAATTATGAATCATGGCAGAGTTGAACAAATCGGTATACCTGCGGAAATCTATGATAATCCTGCCTCAGAATTTGTATTGCTTAGTCTCCAAAAAAAAGAGCGGCGCTTAGCGCCGCTCTTTTTTTAGAAATCATAGAGCCGTATTCGTTTCACTATTGTCTTCCCAAATCTCAATATCAAGATCATTAAGATAAGCGATCGCAGTTTGGATTTGCGCTTGATTACCCTTGAGACTGAGATGGAACCAACCACTACCAGCATTTACTCCCAAAGTTGCGGAGATAATATTTACAGTTACGCCGTATTGCGAGATTATTTGCGAGATAACAGGCTCACCATGTAAGTTTTCAGGAATACGAATCTTGATATCTTTAGTCAGTGGACGAGTATCAATAGCCATAGAATTAAGCTCCTTGTATTAGGTTATTGTGTGGCGCGGAGCGCCACACAATATATATTTTGGATGCGATGATACGCGGTGAACATCGTTATTCACGTTCATTAGGATTATGAGTTTTGCGTTCCAAGATTTCCTTGAGAACTAAGGTAACGACAGCCAGTAAGGCGAGTAAAACTGCCGCCGAATAAGCGACTTCAGTATCATAGTTTTTATAAGCTTCTTCTACAAATAGAGGCAAGCTCTGGGTTTTTGAGGCGATGTTGCCAGACACAACGGATACCGCACCAAACTCGCCCATAGCTCTAGCATTAGTCAAAACCAACCCATAGAGCAATCCCCAACGGATATTAGGAACGACTACTTTCCAAAAAATTTGCCAATCATTTGCACCAAGAGTACGCGCCGCCTCTTCCTGTTCTGTTCCCATTTCGTCTAATATCGGAATAACTTCACGGGCGATAAAAGGCATACTTACAAAGACTGTTGCTAACAACATAGCTGGGAAGGCGAACACTACCTTGATGTTGTTTGCTTCCAGAAATGACCCAAACCAACCAAGACGACCATAAAGAAGCACAATCATCAAACCAGCTACCACAGGCGAAATCGAGAAGGGTAAGTCGATAATGCTAAGTAATAGCGCCTTACCACGAAAGTTATTGCGCGTGATCGCCCAAGCTGCACTCAAGCCAAAGATCGTATTTAACGGTAAGGCGATCGCGGCTAAACTAGCGGTTAATTTAATTGCATCTATTAAATCTTCGCGCTTAAACGCATTGATCAATGGGCTAAAGCCTTTAGAAAATGCTTCTACAAACACATTGGCGGCAGGGATCAATATCACTAAGCCCAGATAGAAAATGGCGATCGCAATTAAAATCGTAGGAGTAAAGCTTTTCTTGGCTTTAGATTGGATCGGTGCAGGTGAATCTTGAGAATAGTCACTGTCAGAATTATCTAGCTTAGCCATATCGTCTGCTCCATGCTTGTAATAAATTAATCGCAAGTAAGCTGATAAAAGAAATACCCAACATCACTACGCCAATGACAGTTGCGCCCACATAGTCATACTGCTCTAGACGCTGAAAGATGAGGATTGGGGTAATTAAATCCTTAAATGGAGTATTAGAAGCAATAATTACAGTTGAGCCATATTCACCAACAGCACGGGAAAAGCCGAGGGCAACGCCTGTCAAGATCGAAGGCGTAAGCGGTGGCAAAATTACTTTAATAAAAGTCTGTAATTCCGAAGCTCCCAATGACCATGCTGCTTCTTCGATTTCCTTTTCTAAATCCGTGAGAACAGGTTGTACGGTTCGGACAATAAATGGCAAAGAAATAAAGGTCATGGCAACAAATACACCGATGCGACTAAAGGCGATTTTGATGCCAAAAGGTGCAACTAATGAACCAAGTAAACCTTTATCACTATAAATCGTGGCTAGGGTCAAACCTGCCACTGATGTAGGCAGGGCAAAGGGCAAATCGACAACGGCATCGACAAAGCGTTTGCCCCAAAAGTCGTAACGCACGATTACCCAAGCGATCAATGTGCCGAATATGCCATTAATTGCGGCAGCAAAAAAAGCAGTTACAAAAGTAATTTCGTAACTAGAGAGGGCCACGGGAGATGTCGCAGTTGCCCAAAACTTGCCAAAAGGTTCTTCAGCAGCTTTGGCAATCATGGCAGCGATCGGCAAAATTACTAGAAATGCGAGATAAGTAAAAGTAATTACCCATGTCCAAGGAATTTTGCCAAGGAACTTCTGAACAGGATTAGATTGGCGCTTTCTATCAGGTCGAGGTTTTGTCGTGACCATTTTGTCTTTAAATTTTCAAAAAGCTTAGGTATTTATTGCAAAGCAAGTTTTGATTAGGACATAAAACCAGAAGATGAGTTGCGGTGCGAATCGCCGCAATTCACTTCTTGGGTTTTGGATTGTACTAGCTAACTCTAGCTTTGCTAAGGTAGGTATGCAAAAGAAAACTTAAAATCCAAAAAGCTGTGGCGCAAGCTGCGCGTGCACTACAGCTTTTTGGGTTTTGGTTTTTATTATATATATCTACTTATAGTCTCAATTCTATGGAATTTAGTTGTTAATCAAACAAGGGGTTTGTCAATCAAACAAGGGGTTTAAACCCCTTGTTCATTGGGTTTAAACCCCTTGTTCATTGGTCGATCTAGCGCTTGACCTTTGCTTGCACTTGATCAAAAATTCCGCCGTCAGCAAAGAATTTCTTGTCAGCTTCGAGCCAACCACCATAATCACTGATGGTAGCAAGATCTTTTACTACAGGATAAAGGTCAGTAAATTGCTTTTCCTTAGCGACAGTTTCATTGACAGAACGGAATCCGACTTTGGCAAATTCGATTTGTGCTTCGGGAGAGTAGAGATAATTTACGAATGCTTCGGCAACTTCCTTAGTGCCATGCTTAGCAACGTTTTTGTCAACCACTGCGATCGGGTTGTCAATCGAAAGATTCACATCGGGAATTACATAGTTAACTTTTTCGCCCTTTTGAGAAGCAAGAATAACTTCGTTTTCGTAGTTGACAAGAACGTCACCTTGTCCTTGCTTAAAGAAAGCATCGCTGGCTTCTCTAGCGTCTTTGGTCAAGATTGGCACATTAGTAAATACTTTGGCTAATGTATCGATAGTCTTGGCTTCATCTTTATTATTTGCCTTGAGAGCAGCGTTCCAGATTGCCAAGAAGTTCCATCTAGCAACGCCAGAGGTTTTCGGATCAGCCGTGATGAGACTTATGCCATCTTTCTCTAGGTCTGACCAAGTTTTGATGTTTTTGGGATTACCTTCACGCATGATAATCGCTGGTACTGATTTAGAGACGATGCTGTTATTAGGATGCTCTTTTTCCCAACCTGTATCAATTAGTCCTGCTTTTTCTAATTTAAAAGTGTCAGCAGTAAGGGCGAGGTGAACGATATCCGATTCAAGTCCATCAATGACTGCGCGGGTTTGGGAGCCTGAGCCACCGTAACTTTGCCTAAATGTGACTTTTTGATTTTGCTCTTTTTGCCATTTCTCCACGAACTTAGGAATAATGTTTGCGTAAGCTTGCTTGGTGACAGCGAAAGATACAAAAGTTAGTTCAACATCCTTTTGGGGTGCGCCTGCGACGGGGCTACCAGTATTAGCTGTAGGTGAGGAAGTACAGGCTGCCATGGTGACGGTGATGAGTGCGCTTACGAGAAAGAAGGAAATAAATTTTCGTCCAAATTTACGGTTGAATAGATTTGCGATCGCTTGAAATGCCGATCTGACTTTACCGAAAGGATGTTGTGACTTTGAACTCATGAGCTTTTGTATCTTCAAATTTTAATCTACGTTATCTTAGTGGGATTACCGTACTTGAAACACCATACAGTACTTTTCGCCAAGACACAAATAAAATCTAAGGCTTGTCTATATCGAGATCCCGCAATGTTGTTAGCCTTTGCGCCTAGAGTTTTTACTCAAAGCCCAAAAGATAGAGGCGGCACAAAGCGCCGCCTCTATCTTTTGGGCTTTGAGACTAGCGACAGCTATGTGGCTATAGCCAGAGTAGCAAATTGTTATAATCAATCTACATTAAAGAGAATATTAGGAGATTAGTCGTGATTGTTGTAACCAAGATTGGTGCACCTGCGCCTGAGATCGAAAGAATTTGCGAAGAGTTGTCTAGTTGGGGATTATCTCCTGAAAGAATTGTTGGCAAGCATAAGGTCGTATTGGGATTGGTTGGCGAAACTGCTAACCTTGACGTACATCGAATTGAAGAACTAAGTCCTTGGATTGAAACTGTTTTGCGAGTAGAACGCCCTTTTAAACGAGCCAGTCGAGAATATCGCCAAAATGAATCGAGTGTGGTAGTTATACCAACACCTAATGGTGATGTCGCGATCGGCGAAAATCAAGCTATGGTAATCGCGGCGGGACCCTGCTCGGTCGAAAATGAGGAGATGATTATTCAGACAGCGCTGCGAGTGAAGGCGGCGGGCGCACAGTTCTTGCGGGGTGGAGCTTATAAACCTCGGACATCGCCCTATGCATTTCAGGGACATGGAGAGAGCGCTCTGTCTCTTTTAGCTGCGGCTCGTAAAGCAAGTGGGTTAGGGATTATCACTGAGGTGATGGATACGGCTGACATTGAAAAGATTGCTGAAGTTGCGGATGTTTTGCAGATTGGCACAAGAAATATGCAGAACTTCTCTTTGCTAAAACAGGTGGGCAAACAGAACAAACCAATTTTGCTAAAGCGAGGACTAGCAGCCACAATTGACGATTGGTTGATGGCTGCTGAATATATTCTTGCCGAAGGAAACCCCAATGTGATCCTTTGTGAACGGGGAATTAGAACCTTTGATCGTGACTATACTCGTAATACTCTTGATTTGGCGGCGATTCCTGTATTACGGAAGCTGACACATTTGCCAATTATGGTCGATCCTAGTCATGGTACGGGTTGGTCAGACTATGTGCCTTCGATGAGTTTAGCCGCGATCGCGGCGGGTACAGACTCTCTGATGATCGAAGTACATCCCAATCCCAAAAAAGCTTTGTCTGATGGTCCCCAATCTCTGACTTTTGATGATTTCGAGCAACTCATGGTCAAGGTAAAGCATATGTCGCAAGTAATGGGCAGACCATAATCTATAGCGCTTTGCGCTTTTTTAAAACTCAAGAGAATTTTTGAAAGGCTGGTTTCGCCAGCCTTTCAAAAATTCTCTTGAAATATATATTCGATTATGAAAAACTTTGTTTACGATCGCACTGTTCATTTTCGAGATACTGATGCTGCGGGTGTTGTTTACTTCGCTAATGCTTTAGCTATCTGTCATGAAGCCTATGAAGCATCGCTTGCAGCTTCAGGAATCAATTTAAAAACTTTCTTCTCTGGTGATGTGGCTGTACCAATCACTAATGCCAAGATTGATTTTTTTAAGCCGATGTTTTGTGGCGATCGCCTTCAGATTTTGCTTGACTCAACCTTGCTTAGTTCCGATTCCTTTGAGATTAAATATCAGATATTTTTTGATGGAGAATCAAAAAAAGAGATCGCGATCGCAGAAACGAAACATACTTGTATTAATAGCATTGCTAGACAGCGCATTTCCTTATCTTCTGAACTTTTACAATGGATAGAATTTAATCAATGACTACAATTTTGCGTGATTGGAGCTATCGTTACCAATGGTTTTACGATACGGTGTCAGCTTTAGCGGCGCTGAGTGTGGGTGGAGAAAAGCGATTTCGGCAACTCTTTTTAAAAGATTTGGCGATTAATCCTGAAGCAAGGGTGCTTGATCTTTGTTGTGGTGCAGGACAAGCCACCCAAGAATTAGTTAAACATTTTCAGGATGTGACAGGTTTAGATGCTTCGCCCACTGCTATCAAACGGGCTAGACAAAATGTACCACAAGCCAAGTATGTCGAATCCTTTGCCGAAAAGATGCCCTTTGGCGATCGCAGCTTTGACTTAGTAGTCACAAATACGGCAATGCATGAAATGGATAACGAGCAGCTACAGCAAATATTTCAAGAAGTTAGCCGCATTTTGACTCCTTCTGGACAGTTTATTATTGTTGATTTCCATCGTCCTGTGAATCCTCTGTTTTGGTTGCCGATCGCGACTTTTTTGTGGTTATTTGAGACAGAAACTGCTTGGGAACTAATCAAAACCGATCTTTCTCAAGTTCTCAACAAATTCGGATTGCAAGTGGAATCATGCCAACTTTATGCAGGTGGTAGTTTGCAGATTTTGCGATCGCGACTCATGGAATAAACCCCAAAAATCTGTGGCGCACGCGCGGCGTGCGCCACAGATTTTTGGGGTTTGCCAAAGCTAACGTTAGCTGAGCGAAGTCGAAGCTATTGCTTGCCAGCCCTAAAATCGCGTACAATATTAACAAATCTTTACGATTAATCTGCCCGAATGCCAGACCATACCCATATCCATGTCAGGGGTGCTAAACAGCACAATCTCAAGAACGTTGATCTCACAATTCCTAGAGATAAATTGATCGTGTTTACTGGGGTATCTGGCTCTGGCAAATCATCCCTTGCTTTTGACACCATTTTTGCTGAAGGTCAGCGCCGTTATGTTGAGTCCCTGAGTGCTTACGCACGTCAGTTTTTAGGTCAGGTCGATAAACCTGATGTGGACTATATCGAAGGGTTGAGTCCTGCAATTTCTATTGACCAAAAATCCACCTCTCACAATCCTCGCTCCACCGTTGGCACAGTCACTGAAATTTACGACTACTTGCGATTGCTGTTTGGTCGTGCTGGTGAGCCACATTGCCCGATCTGCGATCGCAATATCGCACCGCAGACAATTGACCGCATGGTGGACTCAATCATGGAATTGGGCGATCGCACCAAGTTTCAATTGCTAGCACCTGTAATTCGTGGAAAAAAAGGAACCCATAAGAAATTATTAGCAAGCCTAGCTTCAGAGGGCTTTGCAAGGGTTCGAGTCAATGGAGAAGTTCGTGAACTTAGCGACAACATTGAACTTGAGAAAAACAAAACCCACGATATTGAAATTGTCGTTGATCGCCTAGTCCGTAAAGGGGATATTCAGGAGCGCTTGACTGATTCGCTGGCGACTTGTCTCAAGAGAGCAGAGGGGATTGCGATGGTGGAAATTCTGAATTCTACTGCTGAAAACAAGAAGAGCAAAAATCATATTTTGACCTTCTCTGAGAACTTTGCCTGTCCTGAGCATGGCGCAGTAATGGAAGAACTATCGCCAAGGATGTTTTCCTTTAACTCTCCCTATGGTGCTTGCCCTGCCTGTCACGGACTCGGAAGCGTCAAGAACTTTAATCCAGAACTATTAGTTCCTGATCGATCATTGCCAGTATATGCCGCGATCGCCCCTTGGGCAGACAAGAGCCATACTTATTACATCTCGCTTTTGTCAAGTGTTGGCGAATATGCAGGTTTTGAGATTACGACTCCTTGGGAACAACTTTCGCAATCACAGATTGATATTATTCTGCATGGTACATCTGAAAAGATTCTAATTAAGCCTGACTCTCTATATCGCGATCGCAGTGAAGGTTATTACAAACGTTACGAAGGTGTACTCTCTATTCTTGAGCAGCAGTACGCTGAAGCGGGAGAATCGCAAAAGCAGAAGCTAGAAAACTATCTCGTTGAACAGCCCTGTTCAGTTTGCGAAGGAACAAGACTAAAACCAGAGTCATTAGCGGTTCGCATCGGTGGCTACAGCATTATTGAATTTGTTTCAGTTCCAATTGGAACTTGCTTAGATCGATTAAAGAATCTTGATCTTGATCAACGCACAAGACAAATAGGCGATCGCGTTCTGCAAGAGATTGAAGCAAGACTGCAATTTCTACTGGATGTCGGGCTAGATTACCTTACCCTTGATCGCTATACTATGTCACTCTCTGGCGGTGAAGCGCAGCGTATTCGCCTTGCGACCCAGATCGGTTCAGGACTAACGGGAGTTCTCTATGTTCTTGATGAACCCAGCATCGGACTACATCAGCGCGATAACTTTCGACTACTAGGAACCCTTACTAAATTACGAGATCTCGGCAATACGCTGATCGTGGTTGAACATGATGAAGAAACAATTCGGGCGGCAGATTATCTTGTAGACATTGGGCCAGGAGCAGGCGTGCATGGTGGTCGAATTGTCGCCCAAGGGAATGTTCAAGATATTGAACAGCATCCTGAATCGCTTACGGGGGCATATTTATCCAAACAAAAACAAATTTTTACCCCTAGCGATCGCCGTGAGGGAAATGGCAAATATCTCGAAATCTGCAATGCCTATCTCAACAACCTCAAGCATATTGATGTACGGATTCCCTTGGGTATGCTTGTTTGTATTACGGGAGTATCTGGCTCAGGAAAATCTACTCTCATCAATGATTTATTACACCACGCTCTCGAACATCATTTCTTACGTAGAGTCCCTGCCCCTAAAGGGCTGGATGAAATCAAAGGACTTAATGCTCTAGACAAATTCATCATCATTGATCAGTCCCCAATAGGACGTACTCCGCGCTCTAATCCCGCTACTTATACGGGTTTGTTTGATGTGATTCGTGAAACTTTTGCCCTTACAACTGCCGCCAAGACCAGAGGTTATAAGGCGGGACAGTTTTCTTTTAATGTGAAGGGTGGACGCTGTGAAGCTTGTTCTGGTCAGGGCGTGAATGTAATTTCCATGAACTTCCTTCCTGATGTCTATGTGCAGTGCGATGTCTGTAAAGGATCAAGATATAACCGTGAAACCCTGCAAGTTAAGTACAAAGATAAGACAATCGCCGATGTGTTAGACATGACCATCGAAGAAGCGATGCATTTCTTTGAAAATATTCCCTCTGCCCACGCCAAATTAGGAATGCTAGTTGATGTCGGTTTGGGATATGTGCGTCTGGGGCAGTCTGCACCAACCCTCTCTGGTGGTGAAGCGCAACGAGTAAAACTAGCAACAGAGTTGGCAAAACGAGCCACAGGAAAAACTCTCTATCTAATCGATGAACCGACTACAGGATTGAGTTTTTATGATGTCCATAAGTTATTAGATGTCATGCAGCGCTTAGTTGATAAGGGCAATAGCATTATTACAATTGAACATAATCTTGATGTAATTCGCTGCGCGGATTGGGTTATTGATCTGGGACCTGAAGGTGGCGATCGCGGTGGCGAGGTGGTTGCTGAGGGTACACCAGAGCTAGTTGCTGAAGTTACAAAATCTTATACTGGCAAGTATCTCAAACAAGTTCTAGCGCAATATCCGCGCACGTAAACAGCTAAGCAAAAGAAACCTTAAAACCGAAAAAGCTGTAGCGCACGCGCAGCGTGCGCTACAGCTTTTTCGGTTTTGGGTTTAATTATGCCTGCCTACTTAATATTCGCTGCCATACAGAAATTTTACTGGTTCGGTTGATCGAAAATTGCTGTAAAACCAAAAGAAGAAAAAGTGCCGCTTCGCGGCACTTTTTCTTCTTATAACAGCGCAAAGCGCTGTGCTTAGAACTGCTGAGGTCTATTCTTCCTCAATACCAAAAGTGAGCTTAAAAGCCTTGATCACCTTATAACCAGTATCAATTGACTCAAGCGGATCTTTGCGAAGGCGGTGACGCACACAGAGACTAATTACAGCCTTAATATCATCAACTTCTACTTCCTTGCGACCTTCAGAAGCGGCATAGGCTTTCGCCGCACGGGTAGTGACAATATCACCACGCAATCCATCAATATTTAAATCCGCACAAACTGTTGAGATCTTTAAACGGAGATCGCGATCAATATTTACTTCATTGAGAATAGTCTGCGCTCTGACAATTTGAGATTGCTTTTTAGATTGCTCCTCTGCCTTCTCCGCCAGAAACGCATGAGGATCATTGTCAAAAGTGGTGCGATTTTCGACAATCTGTAAACGGTCTTCAGGATCTCTTGCTGTCTTGATTTCAGCATACATCCCAAAGCGGTCAAGTAACTGTGGACGTAGCTCTCCTTCTTCAGGATTGCCCGAACCAACTAGGACAAATCTAGCTGGATGGCGAATGGAAATACCCTCACGTTCTACGGTATTCCAACCTGAAGCCGCCGAGTCCAACAGCACATCGACAAGGTGATCATCTAGTAGGTTAACTTCATCAATGTAAAGGATGCCACGATTTGCCTTGGCAAGTAGTCCGAGTTCAAAAGCTTTGACACCCTCAGATAGAGCTTTTTCGATGTCGATAGTGCCGCATACGCGGTCTTCAGTTGCACCGAGGGGCAAGTCCACCATGATTACTTGTTTGGTGGTGATAGGTAGAGCTTCTCCATTGGCGAGGCGCTGGCGTACTTCTTCACTCTGCAAGTCGCCATCGGTGGGGTGGCTGCTAAATGGGTCATCGGCGATAACTTCAATTTCGGGTAGGAGGTCAGCTAAGGCTCGGACGGTGGTGGATTTACCCGTACCGCGATCGCCCATGACCATTACGCCACCAATTTTAGGGTCGATGACATTAAGTAGGAGGGCAAGCTTCATTTCTTCCTGTCCAATCACGGCGGTGAAAGGGAATACAGGTCGTTTTGTTGTGGCTTTAACGGGAGTTGCTATCAAGGCTTTTTAAGTTTTGTATCTAGAAATGTGTGACTTTAGCCAATATACAACTTTTTCTAACCTAACAGCAGTCTGAATACTTTGTTAAAAGCGCTACTAAGTATAGCTGTCACCACTTGTATCAAGACATAAAAGCCAAAAGAGAGAGGGGGGGGGGCGCCCCCCCGCGCAACGGTTTGTTGTGGTTAAATTTTTATTATTTTTTTGGGTGAGTGAGACAAGAAAACAAAGAG
>JBBQRB010000001.1:0-72028 GCA_038215315.1 Pseudanabaenales cyanobacterium | reverse complement strand
ACTATTCCTAAAGTCAGAAGACTGGAAGCAATTACCAAAATTAGCCCTAAGATACTGACGCTCAATCGAAACCAGTTCTTTCCTGCTAGACGTTCTAGAGCATAAGCCGTAAACAATGACCAAAAAGGCAAAATTTGGATTGCGTAGTATGGCATTCGCGTTGGGAATATTGTTAAAAGACAGAAAAGCACCAATGGATAACCAAGTAATAGGGAAATAGAGCCAAATTTCTTGCGCTCTTGCCAAATCCAAAATGCTCCTGCGATCGCTAAAATGCTCCAAGGCAATGTATTCGCGGGAAGATTCCAAAAATAGTAAATCGGTGAATTGTCAGGATTATACAAATTCGGATCGCTACCTCGTAAATGGATCAGCTTGCCAAATAGTTGCTCGAAAGGTAGTAATCCAAATCGCCGCCAACTTGCCCATAACCAGGCGATCGGTAAAATTGCCCCAACAACAATCCCTGCATAAATACCTAAGTTTCGCCATAGTTTCTGATTATATATATATGGCAATAGCGCGATCGGGAATAAGACAATCATGAAGCTTTTCAAGCAAAATCCCAGTCCTAATGTTGCTCCTGCAATTAACCCAAACCCCGATTTATGAGCATTTAACTTGCTTTCTTTAACTCGTAGTAAGGCATAAATTCCTATTAATTCAATCATGGTCAAGATTACATCTTGGGATGCAATATGAGAATTATGCAGCCACAAAAACATGGTTGGCAGTAGGCAAGCAGCCATGAAAGCTAGTTTGCTATTTAACAAGCGCTTGCCAATACTATAGATTAACAAAATACTAATAAGCGAAGCGACCGCATTCGGTAATCTGGTCGTTATTTCCGATCTCCCAAACAGTTTATAGCTGATGGCAATTAACCATTGCAAACCGAGCGCACGATCATAGATCGGGATTCCCCACCACTGCACAACATACCAGTCAGAACCTTCAGCAATCCAACGTGCTTGCGTCGCATAATAGGACTCATCGTGGGCTAGTAAACTCGAATAATTTCCTTGCAACAGCAATAGAGGGATACTCCAAACCAGTAGCAAGAGATAAGGATAGCTATTAGAAAATTTCGTAATTACTTTGGTAGTTATTTCGGTAATTGTTTTAATTAGCAAAATCTATTTAGATCGAGATCGAAGATCGAACACAAATTTATCACTTAAAGCATAACTTGATGCTGCACCTAAAACGATCCCTATCAATGTGTTTAAAGCATGATGCACCCCCAACCAATCCAGTAAAGGGAATAGCAGCAAAATCCTTAAAATAAGTATTGATGCAACTGATAGATGATAGATCGGCAATTCATAGCGCAGAACTTTGTTCCAGTGAAACGATTTTACTTGCCACACAAATTGACGGTAACAAAAAAAACTTAATAATAAACATATTTCTGTAGCAAAGGCATTACCTAGCGATCGCAACAAAGGTGTACTCAAGTTTAAATATTTAATAAATACGCTGATTAGTAAAATATTTGCAAATGTTGTCAAACCACCCACCAAGACAAACCTGACACTGCGCCGACTCCAAAATTCCTGCAAAGACTCTTGCATTTCGCCTCTTAATATTTTTCTGATTTGTAACATAGCGATCGCTATTAATTCTTCTTCTTTTTTGTCTTTTGTTTTTTACTGCCGCCACCAAATCCTTTAGCAGCAGGTTTCGCAGGAGGAATAAGTGATATGTAGTTGTCCACAATGTCAAACAATTTTTTTTGGAGTTGTAATAATTTCTCTGGAATCTTCGCCTTTAAATCTTCGGGCGAAAAATCTGATGCTTGTTTGACACCTAGGGATACCTGCACCGCAGCCCAACTTCCTGTCAGCATCTCGTCAATTTCGCGATTAGCAAACACTTCCGCTAATAAATCTATGGATTCTACTGCATTTAGATGAACGAGATTATCAATTAACACGGAATTGATTAGTCCATCATGTTGGTCTTGATAATGATGCAATTGAGCAATTAGTGGCTCTACACAAGTATCACGAGATTCTGGATAGGATTTTGCGATCTCACCCAATCCATTTGCGGCAGTCATGCGTATTTGATTATCCAATGCAGTGTCGCCAAGAGCCTTTACAAATGGAGCGATCGCGATCGCTCCTAATTGTCTGCTTATACCATCAATCTCCTCATGTAAAAAATCATCATCAGGAAATTTCTGCAATTGTTCAAGATACACATTCACAGCAGTTTCTGGCTCGACCTGCGCCAAAGCTCGCAGTGCATGAATATACAAATCTAGCGATCTATCATCTGCAAAATCATCGTCATCAATGGGATTTTCTTCATCAGAGGTTAACCTGATCAATTCAGGCACATCTGCTTTTGTGAATCCAAATTTCGACTGGTAGTCAATCCACTCATCTTGCCAAGTTATTTTTTCCTTGAAAGTTAGAAGCTGAGCTACAGGATTTTGATAAGCAGGAATTTCGGTCATAGTTTTGAATGCGCGGAAATTTTTTAGGTATTAAAATACAAAGCGATTGCATTTAACGCGATCGCCTTGTATCCGAATCAATGCCAAGGGTATATTACCAACGTAGCAAGTTGAATTGTTCCATGTCTACAGTGTCACGACTGCGGTAAATCGATAACACGATCGCAAGACCAACAGCCGCTTCAGCTGCCGCGATCGAGATTACAAAAATGGTAAATACTTGACCACGAATACTAGCAGAATCTAAAAAGTTAGAAAATGCCATCAAGTTCAAATTAACAGCATTTAACATCAGCTCTACAGACATCAAAACTCGCACTGCATTACGACTAGTAATTAGTCCATAGATGCCAATACAGAAGAGTGCGGCAGCAATAATCAAAAAAGGTTCTAAAGACATAATTTGCTTTCTATTAATTTTAAGTTAGTAGGTAGGAATACATTGCTGGAGAGGTGATCTTTTATTTGGATGCAACCAATTGTTCCTTAGGCTTTTCTAACAACTCAAGAGATTCTTCATTAACTTGTCCGATCTTGACGGCATCAGGAACTAGCTCACGGCGAGCAAGCACGATCGCGCCAATTAGTGACACCAATAACAAAATCGATGCTAGTTCAAAGGGGAGCAAGTAATCGCTGAAAAAATGTTGACCAATGACAACCATTGTTGAAGGCAACTTGGCGATCGCAGGACTAATAGCCCAACTTGTCGAAGTTACAGTCACACTCAACAGCGCAAATAAGCCGAGACAAACCACACCAGTGACGACATTGCGTAAAGTGCCATACTTAACATCCTGATAGTCTTGACGCTTATTAACCAACATGATTGCGAACAAGATCAAAATATTGACCGCACCTACATAGATCAAAACCTGAGCAGCAGCCACAAAATCAGCATTTAGCAGTAAGTAAAGTCCCGCTACACTGATAAAAGTCGCCCCAAGCAAGAAAGCGGCATAAACGATATTTTGTAAAAGTACAACACCCGTTGCCGACGCGATCAGCATTGCCGTCAAGACGACTAGGGATACGGTTTGAGAGCCATCACCTAGACCAATATTGTTCATTAAAATCTCCTTTTAGTAGTCCTGTCTTTAAAGTTAGATTGAATGCTTAGCATTGAATCTAACTATTCTTCTTGAGCCGCTTTAGCTTCCGCAATTTCTTCAGGTCTTAACCCAGCACGTCTAGCTGTATGAGGAGCTTCATGTCCTTCAGTTACACCCTTAGGCAAATAGGCAAGCTCACGAATTGGGGTCACAAATGGATCTTCAGTAACTTTAGTAGGCATCCGTCCAAGGGCAACGCTATCAAAATTCAACTCATGGCGATCAAAAGTTGACAGATCATATTCTTCAGTCATCGACAATGCATTGGTAGGGCAGTACTCAACACAGTTTCCACAAAAAATACAGACTCCAAAGTCGATGCTGTAGCTTTTGAGTTCCTTTTTCTTCATTTCTGTGTTGAACTTCCAATCAACGACAGGTAAGTTGATTGGACATACCCGCACACAGACTTCGCAGGAAATACACTTATCAAATTCAAAGTGAATCCTTCCACGAAAACGTTCCGAAGGAATTAGTTTTTCGTAGGGATATTGCACAGTAATTGGACGACGACGCATATGATCGAAAGTCACTGACATCCCTTGTCCAATATATTTGGCTGCTTGGACCGCATCTTTGGTGTATTCACCAACTTTATTTAAAAATTTCAGCATAGTGGTAATTAGTAATGGGTTTTATATCTAAGCAGTTGTGATAGCAATTGCTTAAACTGTATCTATCCGCCAAAAGCAACAGGAAAAGCCAACTTCAGGGCTGCGGTAATCAGTAAATTAGCAAGTCCAATTGGCAACAAAAATTTCCAGCCGAGATCAAGCAATTGGTCTATACGAACACGAGGCACTGTCCAGCGCAAAAGGATTGCAAAGAAGATAAACGCATAAGTCTTTACTAGTGTTGCTGTTAAACCAATAAAAGCAGCGAGGACTTGCCACCAAGCGGTATTTGCCGCAATCCCTAGAGAATCGCTAATCTTGTCGATCGGAAAGGGCAATTCCCAGCCGCCAAGATAAAGAATGGACGCGAGCAGTCCTGCTAAGAGTAGGTTTGCATAGGAACCACCGTAAAAGAATGCGAATCTGATCCCCGAATACTCGGTTTGATAACCAGCTACCAGTTCCTCTTCAGCTTCTGGTAAGTCAAAGGGTAAGCGCTCACATTCAGCCAAAGCGGAAATAATGAAAATTGCAAACCCAATCGGTTGCCGCCAGATATTCCAAGACAAAATGCCATATTCAGCTTGCTGGTTAACAATGTCGATCGTGCTAAGCCCATTAGTCATCAAGGCGATCGCGAGAACCGCCAGAGCTAGAGGGATTTCGTAGCTAATCGACTGCGCGGCGGCACGTAAACCGCCAAGAAGTGAGTATTTATTGTTGGAGGAATAGCCTGCCATGAGCAAGCCGATGGGGGCAATGCTAGAAATAGCAATGATAAAAAACACCCCTGTACTGATATCAGAAATGATTAAGTTCTGACCAAAAGGAATTACAAGGTAGCAGATAAATACAGAGGTAAATACTAGTGCGGGTCCGATTGTGTAGAGCAATGGGTCAGCTTTAGCAGGAATTGTCCCCTGCTTAATCAATAGCTTGCCCACATCAGCAAGGGGGATCAACAAGCCAAAAGGTCCTGCATATTCAGGTCCAATCCGTTGTTGAGCAGCAGCTGAAATTTTGCGCTCTAACCAAGTGCAGACCAACGCGCCCACGGTTACACCCAAAATCATTACTATCATGGGTAGCACCATCCAAATTAGTTTGGCTACATCTGTCGGTAACCCAAGCCCCGACAAAATCTCGATTAAAGAAGCCTGTAAATCAATTCCACCGTACATTAGCGATCAACCTCACCCATAATAATATCCACACTTCCCAAGATTGCCATGATGTCAGCTAGCTTCATGCCACGCACCAGTTCTGGCAAAATCTGTAGATTAATAAATCCAGGTGGACGAATCTTAAAACGCCAAGGGAAGACGCTATCTTCGCCAATAATATAGACTCCTAATTCACCTTTGGGCGCTTCGACACGAACATAATGCTCGCCTGAAGCAACCTTGAAGGTAGGAGATGGCTTTTTACTAATGAATTGGTAATCCATCGAATTCCACTCACTCTTGGGACCCGCAAGCATTCTCTGCGCCTCTAGATTTTCATAAGAGCCACCAGGAATTTGCTTGAGGCATTGCGAGATCATTTTGGTGGATTCACGCATTTCTTTTACACGCACTAGATAGCGGGCTAAACAGTCGCCGCCATTATCCCATTGAACCTCCCAGTCCAATTCATCGTAAAGCTCATAGTGATCAACCTTACGCAAATCGAGTTTTACGCCCGAACCACGCAACATTGGTCCCGATAAGCCCCAGTTGATCGCTTCGTCACGGGTAATTGTACCTAATCCTTCTACCCGTTTGCGAAAGATTGGGTTATTGGTGATTAGTTTTTCGTATTCGTCAATGACAGGGGTGAAGTAATTGCAGAAGTCTTCACATTTCTCGATCCAGCCATAGGGTAAGTCAGCCGCTACTCCACCGATACGAAAGTAGTTATGCATCATCCGCATTCCTGTGGCAGCTTCAAACAGGTCATAGATCATTTCCCGTTCACGGAAGACGTAGAAAAATGGTGTCTGTGCGCCGATGTCAGCTACAAAAGTGCCAAGCCATAACAAGTGAGAGGCGATACGGCTAAGCTCTAGCATAATCATGCGGATGTAGCTGGCTCGTCTTGGCACAGGTACGTTTGCTAGCTTTTCAGGAGCATTGACGGTAATTGCCTCGGTAAACATGGTCGCGAGATAATCCCATCGGGTCACATATGGCAAATATTGGATAATCGTGCGATTTTCAGCGATTTTTTCCATGGAGCGATGCAAATAACCTAAGACAGGCTCGCAATCAACTACATTTTCACCGTCTAGCGTGACGATGAGTCTGAGAACACCGTGCATGGATGGGTGATGAGGTCCCATATTTATGACCATGCGTTCGGCTTTGGTTTCAATCATCACCATGATTTTGCGATCGCCTCTTTACTCTGTAAACTGTTGCTTTGGCTGCTAGTTTTTGATATTTGCTTGGGAGCTGTTGTGCTTAGCACGACAAATCCTAAACTTTGGTCATTTTAAGTCACTGGCTGAGCGATTGCTTCAACAAATAACTTATCTATTATGTCGTTTAAGTAGATATACCTTAATGCTTATCAGTATATCGTGATGTTGGGACGGGGATATGTACTATATTTTCGGTTTTGCGAGATGTCTGTTTAACCTTGATGTAATCTAGAAATTGGATATCATACTTATAGATATTCCTACATACATTACAAACCAAATCTATGCTTTTGAGACTTACTTCTTTAGCTGCTATGAGTTTCATATCTGCGAATGTGATCTTATCAAGCAGCGCGGTCGCCCAAATCAATACTGCGCCAACCCTCTCAGAACAAACTTTAAGAGATGCACAGCAACAGGAAAGAGGTTCTCTGAGTGTAGGTGGCAGTAATGTGAACCTATTGCAATTAATTAATCAAATTAATTTGGCGGGTGGCAGGTCACCAGAGCAGTTTAACAAGGATCAAAATGAATCCTTTGATGAAGCTGTTTCCACTTTTAGAAAGCAGCAACAAAGAGAAATTAAAATTTCTGTCCCAAATCAGTAATTTAGTGATTTTCATAAAATGGCAATCCCATTTTATGAATTGAGTTTTTCTTTTATAGCGATCACTGTCTTCCCAAGTAAGTGAGTGGCGGCGTGGAGCGCCGCCACTCACTTACTTGTCTTTTATTTTTAAGGAGCTGCGACAGATCGCCAAGCCTATTCTTTTACTTTAGAGTGAGAAACTTTTCTAGGGCAGATACCAAAGATGGGGGCCAACGGCGAATATTTTGTACCCAGTTAATATCTCGATAGCGAGGATCAAGATTTTCTACTGATACCCAATTACTCTCAGCCTCACCTTGCTTTTTATTTGCCCAAAGAGCTGCGGCTAGAGCCGCTCTTACATCGGTATAGCTGGGGTATTTGCGTAATATGCTTTTCATTGCCTTAATCGCTCCGTCCGTATTGCCATCGCGTGTACCGATCTCATATAGAGCGATCGCGTTGTTGCCAAAGGAGGTGCTAAATCGTGAATTAACTTTCATGGCTATTTGATAGTCAGCGACCGCCTCCTCCCATTTGCCTAAGCCTGCCTTAGCATTACCACGATTGTTATAGGCTGCCGCATCTTTGGGATCAATTTCTAAAACGCGATTGTAATCAGCGATCGCCTCTTCCCATTTGCCTAAACTTTCGAGCGCCGCTCCACGATTGAGATAGGGGTCAGGATAGTTTGGGGCAAGTTCTACGGATTTGTTGTAATCAACAAGAGCTTCCTGTGGAAAGTTTTGGCTCATCTTTGAGTTACCACGATTGCTCCAGCCAGCAGCATTATCAGGATAAAGCTTAATCAAATCCGTCCAGTAGCCCTCCGCATCTTTAAAGTCTCCTGCATCAGTTGCGTCAAAGGCTTTCTTGACGAGGGCATCTAGTTGATTTGATTCTGTCTCAGTAATGTTTAGTTGTGCTTGTACTGGGGCGATCGCCGCAGGATAAAATAGTAAAAACAAGATAAGACAAATTGCAAGTATAAAGCGCATGAGGATTAAATCTTTGATTGAAAATCGAGCTATTTCCTTATTCTACGCGCTTGGTTGAGTTGTGATACTGCCATACATTCCTGCTTCGACATGACCCGCGATCGCACAGTGAAGTTCATAAAATTAAAGAAGGGTGCAAAATTACCCTTCTCTGGTTTATGCCATGACCATACCGCCATCGACATTAAATACCTGACCTGTAATGTAGGCTGCTGCAGGGTCAGATGCTAAGAATCTCACCATTCCAGCAATGTCTTCGGGTTGACCATAGCGACCAAGGGGGATGAACTTAAGAATTTCATCAGTATTTTTGAGATCGGCTGTCATGTCAGTCGCGATGAATCCTGGGGCTACGGCGTTGACTGTAATGCCGCGACTTGCCATTTCTTTGGCTACGGTTTTAGTAAAGCCGATCACACCAGCTTTTGCGGCGCTGTAGTTCGCTTGTCCTGGGTTGCCCATTTGCCCAGCAACCGAGGTGATGTTGATGATACGTCCTGATTTTTGTTTAAGCATAATTTTAGAGACTGCGCGAGTTGCTAAAAATACACCTGTCAGATTGAGGTCAATTACTGATTGCCAGTCTTCTAACTTCATACGCAAAAGCAATGTGTCGCGAGTTATCCCTGCATTATTAACCAGCACATCCACACGTCCCCATGTGTCCATTGTCGATTTGATTAAGTTCTCGACCTGTGCCTCGTGGGACACATCAGCGTGGAGCGCGATCGCTTCGCCGCCCTTTTCTTTAATCATATTAACGACCTCTTCAGCAGCACTGGTGGAGCTAGCGTAATTCACGACAACCTTTGCGCCTTCACTTGCAAGGGCGATCGCGATCGCTCGTCCAATACCTCTAGATGCACCAGTTATAACAGCCACCTGACCTTCTGAAAATCCCATATTTATACTCAAAACTCTATTTTAAATTTGCTTTAAAAATTGCGGTTTTACCAGTTTAACGATTCATGGTCACAAACTAAAAAATAGAGACGGCGCACTACGCCGCCTCTATTTCCTTTCAGTAAAAAAATCTTATGAAAACAATTTTGGGTTTTGTAGCACCTTCGGTGCTACAAAACCCAAAATTGTTTTTTAAATTAATAATTTAGGTGGAATTGAGAGAAACAGAATACTATTTCCTTGCCAAGGCTCATTTTCAGGTAAAGCTAGTCCGATTATTCCTGCCTTTTTCAAAACTAGAGATCCCTTTGAATTTCCCCAAATTAACATTTCCGCCCAAGTACTGAGATCTGGCTCATGTCCAATGATTCCCAACGAAGCTCTTGCAGGGTGAGGATGTTCAGAAATCCATTCATTTGCCCAACTGAGCCATGCTTCTAGATTCCCTTCTGGAGCAAGCTCTTTTGACTGTTCAACAGGGCAGTTAAATATATTGACAAATATTTCAGATGTCTGTTGAGCGCGAACTAGGGGACTAGTTTGTAATATGTCAAAACGTAGACCTAAATCATACAAGCGTTTAGCAACTTGCTTGGTTTTTTTACGCCCCTCGTCAGTTAGCGATCGCAGGTTATCATCTGCATATGTGCCACGCTCTTCAGCAATCCCATGACGAATTAAATATAGGCTAGGCATTGATCAATAAACCTGAAATCAGTCCTTCAAATAAAGCTTTGCCATCAATACCGCCAACAGCTTTTTCAGCCGCCCGTTCTGGATGGGGCATCATTCCGATGACATTTCCCTGTTTGTTAGTAATCCCTGCAATGTTGTTGAGCGAGCCATTGGGGTTGGCGACATTAGTGACATTGCCGATCGCATCACTGTAACGAAATACAACTTGCTGATTATCTTCAATTTCTTTGAGTGTGTCAGCATCAGCAAAATAACAGCCTTCGCCATGGGCAATCGGCAAATTAATTACCTGATGCTTTTGATATTTCTGAGTGAATATCAAATCATTACGCTCAACCCTCAGAGCAACGCGATCGCAAATAAAATGTAAATCGCGATTGCGAACTAATGCGCCTTGCAATAGTCCAGATTCAGTTAAAATCTGGAGCCCGTTACAAATGCCCAGTACATATTTGCCCTTAGAGGCGTGGGCCTGTAGCGATCGCATTACGGGTGCAAATCTAGCGATCGCCCCGCAGCGCAGATAGTCACCATAGCTAAATCCCCCAGGCACAACAACTACATCACAATCACTCAAATCCGTATCAGTATGCCAAATTAACCTAGTCGGTTGCTGCAAAATACCACTGGTAACTGTCGCCACATCGCGATCGCAATTGGAACCTGGAAAAACTAAAATACCAAACTTCATACTCATAACTCCTAAGTGACCTGAGTAAACTCAAAGCGATAATTTTCGATTACAGGATTAGCCAGTAGCTTATCAGCAGCTTCATCGAGTTTTTGAGTAGCTTCTTCGTCATCATTTGCTTCAAGCGCAATTTCTACATATTTACCAATGCGGACAGAATCAACGTGATAATCCATTTGTTTGAGAGCAGACTGCACCGCAGTGCCTGCGGGATCGAGAACCGATGGACGTAGAGTGATAAATATACGGGCTTGATACTTCATGCTTACTATGATGTTGCTTAAATCTAATTTTAATACCAAAGAGATAATTGCAGCGCTAAGCGTTGCAATTATCTCTCTAAAACTAATAAAAGGCGGTGCTTAGCACCGCCTTTTATTAGTTATTCTTCATCATCGAAGTCATCATCATCATCAAGATCGTCATCTTCAAATTCCACATCATCATCAACTAGCTCATCATCAAAACTACGACGGCTCCGAGGCTTATCGATCACCCGAATAGGTTCAACGCGCGGCTCAATAATTTGATAGTTCCGCGCCGTATTATCATCAATGATCACATCATCCGCTTTTTCGTCATAGCCAAGATCAGGCTCGTAGCCATTATCCACTTCCACAATCGGCGTATCGTAAGCATTAAAGCCAGTACCCGCAGGAATCAAACGACCGATAATTACGTTCTCCTTCAAGCCGCGTAACCAATCGGACTTACCTTCAATCGCTGCTTCAGTGAGTACACGAGTTGTCTCTTGGAAACTAGCTGCCGAGATAAAGCTATCCGTGTTCAAACTTGCCTTAGTGATGCCCATCAATACAGGCGTGTAGTCAGCAGGCGCACCACCAGTGATTTCCATCGCTTCATTAATCTGCTCAACTTGATGTAGTTCGACTAGCTCACCAGGAAGACGGGTAGTATCCCCACCATCTTCGATACGAACCTTTGAGGTCATTTGCTTAACAATTACCTCAATATGCTTGTCGGAAATATCCACACCCTGAGATTGATAGACAGATTGAACTTCATTCATCAAGAACTCTTGAACCTTCTGTAAACCAATTAAAGCTGCTTTCTTTACACCAACGGATTCTTTATAGGCTTGGAAGTAGATGTCCAGAATGTCATGGGGATTAGCAGGTCCATCAGTAATAGCTTCACCAGCCGAAACCTTTTGACCATCAGAGATAATCACACTCTGTCCAGCGTTGAACGAATAGTCATCATCCACTACACCATCATCACCAATAATCTTAACTTCGGGATTATCGTCAGCATCGTAGGTCACTTGAGCAGTACCAGATGTCCGTGATAATACACACATCTCCTTGGGCTTACGGGCTTCTAAAAGCTCTTCGATTCGAGGTAAACCTTGGATAATGTCTCCCGTCTTGGCGCGTTCAAACACTAACAAAGCGATGTTGTCACCTCTCTGTACTAGGTCAGCATCATGGATTTGCAACAATGCACCAGGGGATATGAGATAAGGACGACCAGTGCGGATGATCGCTTGACCGTTATCAATCTTCAAAACCTGCCCAGACTCTCGAGTAATAGCACCTTCACCAATCTGATCACCAGCACTTAGCAAATCGCCAGCCTTGACAGTGGGATTCGGGCAATCTGTAGTGATGCAATCAGTATCAGTAACTATCAACAAGCGTCGAACTACTTCGGAGCCTTGACGGATACCACGCACCTGTCCTGCTTTTTTGCAAAGAATCTCTGTTCTAGCTACCACAGCACTTGGATCGATGCGATCGCCATCATTGACAAGTAATCTTGTCCGAGAATTGCTATGAGCAGGATCGCCAGAATTATCTTGGCGAATCACTAGAGATTCTAAAATTACCAACTGTAAACGTAAGCTACCAGGATCTTGTTCATTGGGGATGAATTCAATGTCAGCAGCCAATTGTGGTGCGTCAGTATCAACCTCCAAAAGCAGTTGAGTTTTCAGAAGTTCAACACTATCGATCGCTTTCACGCGATCGCCATCCTTGTAAGGAATCCGTTGCACAGCCCGCAAACCAATAGAGCGACCTTCCTGATTGACCGACTCTTGGCTAGGAACTGTTGGCACATCAGGTACTTGGTACTCTTCTACAGGACGCAACAATAGTGCTGGACCTTCAGTAGAATCAAGATATTCAACATATCTCAACTCAGGAGAAGTCAACCCTGGCATGATTTCTGTACCAGGATAAGCTAAAGAGCCATTCTTCTGCATCGCCGTTTGAGGATCGTCAACCAAATGTAAATCACCTGGTTTAATCACGATTTCACGAAGAATATCATTCTTTTGAAATACTTCCACTACTCCCGCAGTTTGGCTGAAGATGTCCTTAACAACTTCCGTACCAGCCTCAATAAACTGATTCTCCTCCACCATCAACAAAGAAGCATCTTTGTTAACTTCATGGGTTTCTTCAGGAACCCAGAGCAAAGTGCCGCCCTTGACGACTTCATAACCCTGCTTGCCCTTACTGCGCTTAGCAACCTCTACGCCTGCAAACTTAATAATGCCACCACTCTTAGTCTGATAAGTATCATCAATTAATTCCGCAACAACTTGATTGTTAATTAATTTTGTACCTGGAGAAGCCTTCAAAGAGAAATTCTGACCGCCCTGAGTTTCAAGCACATAATGCTCGCGACCTTGGTAACTTTCCTCCTTAACGATCGCCTGATCTAAAACCACAGAAGCCGTAATAATCTCAACCTCGCGATTGTGGCGACTGTCTTCTTCACTGAGACGGACAACACCGCCATGCTCAGTAATCAAACGAGTTTCAGCAAGTACGTCACCCTCTTGCACAGAAGCCTCATTTTTAACCGTTGGTTCAGCACCAGGAGGTAAGTTATAAACCTCACCAGATAAGACCCAAACCCTACCTTTTTCACCACGAGCCACATAGCTAGTATTACCTTGACGGTCTTTTTTCTCCTCGATCGCCAGATCAGAAAATAAAACTTCGCCAGCCAAACCAGTATTTAAAGCCTTAGTTGCTTTTTCTGTTGTCTTACGAGAAGTTTTACCTGTGACAGAGACCTCTGCCATTAGCTGATTGTGAGTTACCTTTTGTCCATCACTAACTAATAAAGTCGAACCTTGTGTAACAGTATAAGAGCGTTTACCTTCAGCACTTTCTAGCGTAAAGTCACCGTTAGACTCAATAATGAATGCATCTTCCCCATGACGAGTACGCATCGGGCGAACTTTCAGCTTTTTGCTGTACTTGACAGTACCTCCATAGGGAGCGCGTTGCTGTTCAGCAACTTCCCCAGTAACTACACCACCCGTGTGGAAAGTACGCATAGTCAACTGCGTGCCTGGCTCGCCGATTGACTGAGCAGCAATGATGCCGACAGCCTCACCAATGTTCACCAATTCAGCATGGGCAAGACTCCAGCCATAGCACATCTGACAAACTGAGCGAGTTGATTCACAGGTAAAAGCAGAGCGAACACAGACTTCTTCGACACCAGCCTTTTGAACAGTCAAGGAGAGTTCTTCGGATATCTCTTGGTTACGCATGACGATTACTTCACCCGTTCTGGGGTCGACAATATCTTCAGCCGCGACCCTACCAAAAAGACGATCAGACAACTTGATAAGCGTCTTTTCCCCATCACGCATTGCTCTTAAACGAATACCACGAGTTGTACCGCAATCATTCTCACGGACAATCACATCCTGCGACACATCAACTAGACGGCGAGTGAGGTATCCAGAGTCGGCTGTCCGTAGCGCGGTGTCAACTAACCCCTTACGCGCACCGTAAGAAGAAATAATGTACTCCGTAACTGTCAGCCCTTCACGGAAATTTGTCTTAATCGGTAAATCTATGATTTCCCCTTGAGGATCAGCCATCAAGCCGCGCATACCTACCAACTGACGCACCTGCGACATATTGCCACGCGCACCAGAGAACGCCATCATATATACAGAGTTAAGAGGATTGTTGTTCTGAAAGTTCTTGACCACCTCGTCCTTGAGGTTCTCGTTAGTAACGTTCCAAGTATCGATAACCTTTTGAAAACGCTCTACTTCAGTAATCTCACCTCTGGTATAGCGACTCTCTGTTTCTTCAAGTTCCAGCTCCGCAGCAGCTAACAACGCTTTCTTAGTAGCAGGAACCTGTAAATCATCAATACTGATAGAAATACCAGCCTGCGTTGCATAACGAAAACCCAATGCTTTAAGTTGATCGGCAACGATCGCAGCGCTGGTGGTTCCATAGTTAGTAAAAGCCCATGCAATTAATTTTTTAAGCTGCCCTTTATCAATTGTACGGTTGATAAAACGCTGAGGCTTTTTGTCTTCAGGCGAATCCGTGCTGCTAGTCGTGAAATTTGCCATGGTATATAAGCTACTAGATAATCTTTTAAATAATTGGCTTTGATACCTATTTCTCAACTAAGAGAAATAGGTATCCTTCGATGAATTAAGAGAGGAGGAAACTGGGCTAACTAACTAAGGAAGCGTAGATTGCTTGATTAAAAATTACTCTTCCCGGAGTTGTCTTGATGTATTGAGAAATTAACTCTCCTTCAGCATCTTCTCGAATACGACGGAAGGAGAATTCTTTAACTCTTGAGCCATCCTCTAAAACAGTAAGCTTTGGTTCTTCATCGTCCCTCTCTTCACCTTGTCCTTCAACCACACCTTCAAAGCGCACCCAGATATTCGCGTGAATATCTAACTCGGCCTGTTCGTAGGCCATAACTACATCGTTAAAGTTGGCAAAATATCGACCTACTCCCTTCTGCTTATAAGGATTTTCGGTGGTGAGATAGTAACAGCCCAAAACCATGTCTTGACTGGGAGTCACAATCGGACGACCAGTAGCTGGCGAGAGAATGTTATTGGACGCAAGCATCAACATTCTTGCTTCAGCTTGAGCCTCAATAGACAGAGGAACGTGAACTGCCATTTGGTCACCATCAAAGTCAGCATTGAAAGCTGGACAAACAAGAGGGTGCAGTTGAATCGCACGACCGCTAACTAATAAAGGCTCAAAAGCTTGGATACCTAAACGGTGAAGCGTCGGAGCGCGATTTAACATTACAGGATGCTCGCGGATTACATCTTCTAGCACATCCCATACAGATGGATCATTACGCTGAATTAATTTCTTAGCTGCCTTGATATTGTTTACCAAGCCCGTCTTAATTAGGCGATGAATCACAAAGGGCTGAAATAGCTCTATAGCCATTTCCTTAGGCAAACCGCACTGGTGAATCTTGAGATTCGGTCCTACCACGATCACTGAACGACCTGAGTAGTCAACACGCTTACCAAGCAAGTTCTGACGAAAACGCCCTTGTTTCCCTTCAATAATGTCAGAAAGAGACTTAAGAGGACGATTATTCGCTCCAACTACAGTGCGTCCACGACGACCATTATCAATTAGGGCATCTACGGCTTCCTGTAACATCCGCTTTTCATTACGGACAATAATTTCAGGTGCCAGAATTTCTTGCAAGCGCGCAAGACGATTATTTCGGTTGATCACACGACGGTAAAGATCATTCAGATCGCTAGTAGCGAATCGACCGCCATCAAGTTGCACCATTGGACGTAAATCAGGAGGAATAACAGGAATAACGTCTAAAACCATCCAATCTGGCTTAGAGCCAGTCGCTACAAAGTTATCAACTACACGTAGGCGCTTGATTAGCTTGGCTCGTTTCTGCCCTTTAGAGTTCCCAATATCAGTGCGAAGCCGTTCTGCTTCTTTTTCAAGATTGATATTTTGCAGTAACTGCTTAATTGCCTCCGCACCAATGCCAACTTCAATGCCTTCCAACACAGGATCTTCAGCATAAATTTGGTCTTCTAAATCAATCCATTGATCTTCAGTAAGCAGTTGCTTATAAGACAAACCATAAGCTCCAGCAATTACCTCACCCGTCTCTACTGTCTTACCTTCAACAACTGTAGAAACATGCTTGGGGTGAAGATAGTAGGCTGTCTCAACGCCATCAACACCCCGTATGCGGATCTCACGGCTATTGACCGATACAATTACACCATCTACCTCTGATCGGAGACCAGGGTTAATGACGACATAAGCGTTAAAATAAACTATCTGTTCTACATCACGCAGGGGC
Source organism: Pseudanabaenales cyanobacterium (assembly GCA_038215315.1). Classification (GTDB taxonomy): domain Bacteria; phylum Cyanobacteriota; class Cyanobacteriia; order Pseudanabaenales; family Pseudanabaenaceae; genus Pseudanabaena. The sequence goes on along the minus strand of JBBQRB010000001.1, from coordinate 55,446 downwards.
ATATCTAGCAAGGTTGCCATGTAGCTAGGAATACCCTTGAGATACCAAACATGGGTAACCGAGGCTGCCAATTTAATGAAGCCCATACGGTGACGACGCACCCGTGATTCAGTTACTTCTACGCCACACCGTTCGCAAACGATACCACGATGCCGTACTCGTTTATATTTACCGCAATGACATTCCCAGTCCTTAGCAGGACCGAATATTCTTTCGCAAAATAACCCATCCATTTCTGGTTTGAGGGTGCGGTAGTTAATCGTCTCAGGCTTAGTAACCTCACCAACCAAGCTACCGTTAGGCAAAACCCGTTCGCCCCACTTACGAATGCGATCAGGTGATGCTAAGCCAATCTTGACATAGTCAAATCGCTGTTCCACTTTCGCCATGCGTTGTAACGTCCTTAAATTAAGTTCTTTAGGTAAATAGCTAATAGCGTGTAGCTATCAGCTTTTCAAATGATTGAATTGCGATCGCATAACCCGATCAATACATCTTTTGTCACTAACTATTGAGGAGCAACTATGTACCCAAAGGTCAACAGAAGGGCAACAGAATTGCCCCCAATAGCTAGTCCCTAGTTAGTCATCATCCTCATCAAAGTTGATGTCACCTCTATAGGCGGATTCGTAAGTAGGACGATTTGGGGTGCGGCGGGAGCCAGCATCTACCATTAAATCCACCTCAGTATCTTGATTGCTACCATCGTCAGAAAGCTTATGTACTGAAACATCTAGACATAGAGACTGAAGCTCACGCACTAGTACTTTGAATGATTCTGGAGTACCAGGTCGCGGAATGGCATGACCCTTGACGATCGCATTCAGAGCTTCATTCCGGCCAGTCATATCATCAGACTTAACAGTGAGTAGCTCTTGAAGAATATAGGCAGCACCAAATGCCTCCAAAGCCCACACCTCCATTTCTCCAAAACGCTGACCACCTTGTTGGGCTTTACCACCCAGAGGCTGCTGTGTGACTAGAGAATAAGGTCCTGTTGAGCGAGCATGAATTTTGTCATCAACTAGGTGAACAAGTTTCAGCATATACGCCTTACCAACAGTCACAGGTTGATCAAACGGTTCACCCGTCCGACCGTCATAGACAGTTAGCTTGCCAGGAAATGCGTCGTTAAAGATCCAATCTTTTCCAGTATGGCTACGAGCGTGTTCAAGTTGACCATGTACTAACTCTCTGGAAGCCTCTTCTCCATACATTTCATCGAAAGGTACGATTTTGAAGCGAGCATTCAAGTTTTCCGCAGCCCAACCTAAAAGGCACTCAAAAACTTGACCTACATTCATCCGTGATGGCACACCGAGAGGATTGAGTACGATGTCAAGTGGAGTTCCGTCAGGTAGAAAGGGCATATCTTCCTTAGGTAGAATTCGCGAAATGATTCCCTTATTACCGTGACGACCTGCCATTTTGTCGCCAACTTGAATCTTCCGTTTCTGGGCAACATAGACACGGACAACCATGTTTGCCCCAGGGGGTAACTCGTCGCCTTGTTCACGAGTAAATACTCGTACATCAACTACACGACCTTTTTCACCATTAGGAACTCGCAAGGAGTTATCTCTGACATCTCTAGCTTTTTCTCCGAAGATTGCTCTCAATAGCTTTTCTTCGGGCGGCTGATCAGATTCACCTTTGGGCGTGACTTTACCAACAAGGATCTCACCAGAACTAACCCAAGCACCAATCCGAATAATTCCCTGCTCATCTAGATTGCGGAGTGAGTCCTCACCAACGTTAGGAATCTCGCGGGTAATTTCTTCAGGACCTAACTTCGTCTGACGAGCCTCAATTTCATATTTTTCAACGTGAATCGAGGTGTAAACATCGTCAATTACTAGTCGCTCATTAATCAAAATTGCGTCTTCGTAGTTGTAGCCTTCCCAAGGCATATAGGCTACGAGAATGTTTTGACCAAGAGCAATTTCGCCGCCTTCAGTAGCAGACCCGTCAGCTAGTACTTGTCCCGCAACTACACTATCGCCGACCCATACCAAGGGACGTTGGTTCAAGCAAGTATCTTGGTTCGAGCGCTGATATTTTTGCAGACGATAGATGCTTTCTAGACCAGTATCATCAGCCTTGACGCGAATTTCGTCAGCAGACACGTAGGAAACATCGCCTGTGACTCTCGAAACAATCACCATCCCTGAGTCTCTAGCCGCTTGCGCTTCTAAGCCAGTACCAACTAAGGGGCGCTCAGGACGAAGAAGAGGAACTGCTTGACGTTGCATATTCGACCCCATTAGGGCGCGGTTGGCATCGTCATGTTCTAGAAAAGGAATTAATGATGTTGCGACAGAGATGATCTGCACAGGAGAAACGGCTACATAGTCGATTTCCTCTGGTGTTGCAGTACCCCATTCTTGACGATAACGAATTGGTACAATTTCGCTAAAGATATATCCTTCGTCATTAGTAGCAACGTCTCCAGGTGCAACGCGGAATTCATCTTCCTCGTCAGCAGTCATGTAAATCGGCTCTTGGTTTTTTAGAACTTTACCGTTCTCAACTGCATAATATGGAGTCTCGATAAAACCATATTGGTTGACACGTGCATGAGTGGCGAGGGAACCAATTAAGCCTGCGTTTGGACCTTCTGGTGTTTCAATAGGGCAGATCCGACCATAGTGGCTCGGGTGGATATCACGCACCGCAAACCCTGCGCGTTCACGAGTTAAACCGCCAGGACCTAGAGCGCTAAGCCGACGTTTGTGCGTAAGTTCAGCAAGAGGATTTGTTTGATCCATAAACTGAGATAGTTGACTGGAGCCAAAGAATTCTTTGATTGCGGCAACTAAAGGCTTTGGATTAACTAGAGATGCAGGTGTGAGTGAATCAACGTCAGAGACAGTCATTCTTTCACGGATGATTCTTTCGAGTCGGTTTAAACCGACTCGAACTTGATTCTGTAGCAGTTCACCAACAGAACGGACGCGACGATTACCTAAGTGATCAATATCGTCAATTTCACCAATATCAAATTTGAGATTGATCAGGTAATTGATGGCAGTAAGAATATCTTTCTCCGTTAATACCCTCATGGTGTCAGGAGTATTTAAACGTAGCTTCTTGTTAAGCTTATACCGACCAACCTTACCCAAGTCATAACGCTTTGGGTCGAAAAAGCGTGATCGCAACAGTTCACGACCACCAGATTCAGTAGGCGGCTCTCCTGGTCTCAACTTGCGGTATAGCTCTTTTAGCGCTTCATCTTCGTCGAACTGACCCTCTTTGTCGATGGTCTTTTGGAAATACTCACGGTGGGTAAGTGCGTCCAAAATTTCGGCATCGCTTAAACCAATTGCCTTGAGTAGTACCTGAGCGGAAAGTTTGCGGGTTTTGTCAATACGCACCCAAACTAAATCATTTTTATCAGTTTCAAACTTCAACCAAGCTCCTCGGTTAGGAATCAAGCTGGCATTGTAGGTTCGGCGACCGTTTTTATCAATTTCTTGCTTGTAATATACACCAGGGCTACGAACAATTTGGTTGACAATTACTCGTTCTGCCCCGTTAATAATAAAGGTTCCACGGTCTGTCATCAAAGGCAGATCGCCGATGAATACTTCTTGCTCCTTGATTTCTCCCGTTTCTTTATTGATTAATCTGGTGGGAACGTACATCTGTACGGCGTAAGTTGCATCCCGACGCTTGGAATCATCAACACTATATTTAGGACGCTTGAGCTTGTAGTCTTTGGCAATAAAATGGAGTTCCATCTTGCCCGTATAATCTGTAATCGGCGAGAAACTCTCAAGCTCTTCAATAAGTCCTTCTTCTAGGAACCATCGAAAACTCTCCCGCTGGATTTCTACAAGATCTGGTAGAACGAAGGCAGGAGTAACAAGAGTAGACTTATTCATTCACTAATGACTGCAGTTTTAGTGGGCGGATGATATGTATAGCTTTAATTCTAAACATAAGCACATTATAGTATCTCACGTCAGCATTTTATGTCAAGTATGTTCTGGCAGCAATGTTATGAAAATTTTTCAGTGTCCTTTAGAGTCTCAATAGGCTGTAGCTACATTGTGGATTGTGGCTTTGTGGATTGTGGCTTTCAAAAAACCAGTCTTGAGGAATGGCGTAAATTCATTAGTGATATGATGTCTAGATAATTCAAGTTGCATTTATGGAACTATTTGCGGGTCTACTGACAACATTCTTAGGCTTAGCAGGCTCACCAGGAATTGTTATTGATCGTGTTGCAACTGATCTTTTACGTGGTCAAATCGTTCGGGCTGATGTTTTGGAAGTGCGGGTTGATAATGCGCCTAACTATCAAATCCTTCTGGGTAATGTTGATCGCATTCGGGTAGCAGCCAGAGGCGTTTATGTTTTAGAGTTCTTGCGAATTGAAGAAGTAGATCTTGAGACTGATCCTGTTAGCATTGATCCAGTGGCACTTCAATCAGGAAAAGTTGTTTTGCGCCGCCCTTTGCAGGCTGCGGTGAGAGTTGTTTTAAATTCAGAGGACATAAATACTGCATTGCGATCGCCGACTATTCGATCTTCCTTTAAAGGTTTAAGTATCGACATTACAGGTACTAATAGAAGTAATCCTGAGATCCTTGACCTAGTTAATCCAGAGGTAACTTTTTTAGAAGGCGATCGCCTTCGTTTAGCAGCAACATTGCAGTCACAACCAACTAGTGGTAAGCCTAATCCTACAAAACTTGACGTGTCTTTAAATGCTCAATTAAAAACCATTGGCGGTACAAAATTACAGATTATTGACCCTAAAATTGAGTTGGCAGGTACGCCTGTCCCAGAGCGCATTACTAGAGCCTTTGCTGAAGGGTTAAATAAAGTGCTGGATTTACGACAACTAGAAGAAAAAGGAATTACGGCTAGGGTCTTGAGATTGGAAGTAACTGAGGGAAAAATGCAGGTTATCGGCTTCGCCAAAATGGATTCTATTCTCAATCAGTAGTTATCTATGAAAATTCGGATAGCAATAGAGGCAGATCTACCGCAAATTATTGAAATTTATAATGCCGCTATCCCGTCGCGGATAGCTACGGCTGATCTTGAGCCTATTACGGTTGAGAGTCGCCGTGCTTGGTTTCGCGCCCATGATGATCGTTACCCAGTTTGGGTGATGACTATTGGCGATCGCAATATTATGAGTGACCAAACTGAAAAGATAATTGGCTGGCTTAGTTTCCAAATGTTTTATGGTCGTCCTGCATACCACAAAACAGCAGAAGTTAGTATCTACGTCGATTCTGATTACCAACGTAAAGGAATTGGCAATAAATTACTTGATTATGCGATCGCTGTTTGTCCCCAACTGGCTATATCTAAACTTGTAGGATTTGTATTTGCTCATAATATTGCTAGTTGTCGATTGTTTAAGCGATACGGATTTGTGGAATGGGGATTTTTGCCACACGTTGCTGAACTAGATGGTGTAGACCAAAGTTTAATAATTTTAGGAAAAGTTATTTGAATCCCCTCAAAGAATTGCAGCGCCCATCGCCGCAATTCTTTGGGCTTTACGACAAGTTGCGTAACGGAGTTTCTTGACCGTAAAGAAATTTTTGCTCTAGATTATGACAAATAAGCCATACAGCGATCGCAACTACAGCAAAACTAGAACTCAATAAAATTAGAATTAAATTACTTGGAGCAAGCAGAAAGCTGATTAGAGGGCTGACTGTCCAAGATACTGCGGCGATCGCTAGACTCACAGTTTTAATTTTACGGACGTTTTGCAAAGCCTTGCTACAGCTAGCACATTTAGAAGTATGCGAATGGTAGCGATCTAGAAGGACTGGTTTAGTTAAAGACGCTTTTAGTTTTGCATTAGCAAAAGGATTTGCTTGGTAGCGATCAACCCATTTTCTTAATTCAGAAACATAGGTATCGGCTTGTGTCGCCAAATAAAAAGCCTTGGCATAGTTGCCATTATTTTCGACATTATCAAGTGCTTTCTCTAGATAGCGCTCTTGATAATGCAAGAAAATTTGATCATCTTCTAGGATCGAATTTTGCCCAATATGGGAGTACCAGCGAGGGGTGATGCTGATAAAGAATCTCGGAATTGCGGAACTAAACTGAAAAGGAAATCTCGCAAATAATCGACATTCTCCTTTACGTGTCGGTGTGGCGTATACCACTGTCATCGTCCGACCAAATTGTTTAGAGGTTAAGTCATGCCACATTAATGAAGGCGCGACAAAATTGGTATCTTGCCGACCCAATTTTCCCCGTCTTGGTCCCTCTTCCCATGTTCCTTTAAATCCAAATTTATCAGATTCAATAACTTCCAAAACCATTGGCGCTGCGTTAACTCGATTGCCCACAGATTTATGGTGTGTGAAGGGGAGGTGGCTAGCATCAAGGACATTTTCTAGCAGGGTAATTGCATCGTATGGCAAATCGCGAAAAGTCCCGAAGAGTGTCCATTTACCTTTGTCATTTTCTAAAGGTTCAATAATAGGAATCTTGATATGAGGGGCATTTTCGGGATTGCCAGCATATACAAATAGCAATCCTTGGCGCTCAGAGGCGGGCAAGGTAGCTACACAAGCTCTTTTTGATGTATGAGCCGAGCCGTTGTCTGGTTGTTGCGGTATGCGATCGCAGCTACCATCACTTTTAAACGCCCAGCCATGATAAGGACATTCCAATAGTCCATCTTCAGCAATTCTTCCTTCTGATAGTGGCACTAGTCGATGAGGACAGCGATCGTCAAAAACTTTCCATGCGGCTGTATGTCGATCCCACCAAATTACTAAGTCTCTCTCTAGCAAAGTAAATTTATTCGGTTTAGTCTTATCCAAATCTTCTGTATAAAAAACTGGATACCATACCTCTAGCCAATCAAAGCGTTCAGGATCTATTCCCCCAGCAGGCAAAGTTTGCGATCGCTGATCTTGAGACTCTAAGCTTTTAGAATTGGGGCTGAGATTATCTTTGACTAAAATATTGGCAGTCATGGCAGCTAGTTAGATCGCTTTGTGAAGTTATATATAGTTTAGCTTGTGATCTTAGCGATAGCAAAAGCCAAGAATCTACAGCAATTTACGATCAAACGAACCATAGTAAAATTTTTAAAAGGGTTGCGAAGCAACCCTTTTAAAAATCTTGCAGGTTCGGGTTTGAGCGCAAAGCGCTGTAATAGGCGGCGCTTAGGGGCTTGCTCCAAACTAAAGTGCCAAAACCAGAGCCTTTGGTATTTTGATTAATCGTAAATCCTTGACGTTTATATGAGCCTTACGTCAAACTACTAATTAATTCAATAACTCAATAACTAGAGCCAGCATGGAAACTCTGGAATTTATTATTTATTCAGATGGTCGAGTCGAAGAGCGAGTCACTGGCATCATTGGAGCTAGCTGTGCAGATGTAACGGCAAAGATCGAAGCAAAGTTGGGAGTGGTAGTTTGTAGCGAACTTACTTCTGAAAATTTTGCTAGGCAACGGGACGTATCTCAGTCAGCTGTACAACTCGACTATGCATCAGGTGATGACAACTCTAGCTTTAGCCAGTGGTAAGTAGTTAGGCAAACCCAAAAAGCTGTGGCGCACGCTGCGCGTGCGCCACAGCTTTTTGGGTTCTGTGTTTTATTTAGTCTTGCTATAGTAAGTATATTGACGCGATTAATTGCGGCGCACTGTATAGCATTTGTTCCGATAAATTTCTTTTAGCGGATTCACTGTTCACATAAAAGTTAAGGTACTGCCATGTCACATTTTAGCCAAGTAAAAACCCAAATCCGTAGCCTTGAGCCTCTCCAAACTGCCCTAACTGCTTTAGGTGTTGATTGGAAATCTGGCGATGCTCCCATGCGAGGTCATCAAGGTACAACCGCGATCGCCGAAGTCGTGATCCAGCAAGAAAATGGCTATGACGTTGGCTTTCAGTGGAATGGTTCTGAATATGCTTTAGTCACCGATATGCAGTTTTGGCAGCAACCATGGACTGTCGAAAGCTTTTTAAATAAGGTGACACAACGCTACGCGATCGCTACAGTCATGAGCGAGTCAAACGAGCAAGGCTTTGAACTTTCTGAGCAAAAGGTACAAGATGATGGTTCTGTACGCTTAGTCCTTCAGCGCTGGCATGGATAAAGTATCTGTAGATACTAAAACTTCAGATCTGGATTTAAAGTCAGAGATGCTTGATCGCTCTGGCTTTGAACCTGAACTGGGTGGTGACTTGCGGCAAGATGCGATCTTTGTAGACGAAACGGTCTGTATTGGCTGCGGTCACTGTGCTTATGTAGCGCGTGAAACTTTCTTTTTAGAGGAAGATCATGGACGGGCTAGAGTCATTGCTCAAGATGGCGACCAAGAGGAATTAGTACAAGAAGCGATCGACACCTGCCCAGTTGATTGTATTGCTTGGGTTAACTACAATGACTTAGGAAAGTTAGAAGAAGCGAGAAAGTTTCAAGTTATTAGAAATCTTGGCACAGTTGGCGATGCTGCTGCTATGCAAAGAGGTAAGCACAAATAAAAAGAGGGAGTGTAAGTAACACCCCCTCTTTTTATTTGCGTTTAATAACGACCGCCGCCACCGCCGCCGCCGCCTCTAAATCCACCTCGACCGCCACCGCCGCCGAAGGAATCAGAGCTTTCACGAGGCTTAGCCTTGTTTACCTTGAGCGAACGACCCATCCACTCAGCTTCATCTAGAGCTTCAATCGCTGCATCTTCCTCATTTTCCGCAGTCATTTCTACAAAAGCGAAACCACGAGGACGACCAGATTCACGGTCGATAGGTAAATGAACGCGGGTAATTTTGCCATATTCTGCAAATACGCCTTTCAAATCATCTTCTGTAACATCGTAGGAGAGGTTACCAACATAAATAGACATAATACTTAATTTAACGGTCAGAGATGTGTAGAGATAAAGATTTTGGAGAGAGGCTGTTAAAAACAAACAGAAAATAACTGTCAATATTGAAAACAAACGTACAATCTAAAAACTCTTACCCACATATATCTTAGCGCAGTCACTTTAGATTAGCGACTGAATTTTGAAAATATTTCCTATAAATCATTAAAAATCTTGAAATTATAGATTCTCAATATAGCTACAGCACTTTGCGCTGTCATAAAACCCAGAGAAATTTTTGAAAGTGGCGCGAAGCAACACTTTCAAAAATTTCTCTGTATTCCTTAAAGTCTTACTCCCTTCCCAGTATAAGAATAAATATTAAAACCTAAGAATTAGCGGTGCGGCGCGAAGCGCCGCTAATCTCTCACTGGGAAGGGAGTAATAGGCTGTATAGCCGTTAATGTTTGGACAAAACTAAAAACCAAGAGTTGCGGCGCTTTGCACCGCAACTCTTGGTTTTTATAGCTTCTCAAAAAAATTCTCGGGTTTTTAAGTTAGAAAATGGCGTTGCCATTTTCTAACTTGGTATTAATCTAGCGTTGCTTTAAATTCGTCAGCAGTTGTATAAATTTTAAAAATTTTGGTCATGCTGGTAAGCTCAAATAGCATCTGCACTTGATCATTAGCGCCACTAATTACCATTTCCCCATTATTGTTGCGAAATGCTTTTAGGGCAGAAACCAAAGCGCCCAATCCCGAACTGTCCATAAAGGTGATTTCTTGTAGGTCAACTAATAAATATTTAGGAGGGTTTGCCACTGAAGCAATGTCACTAACTTGACGGCGAAACTCAGCCGCTGTCGTAACATCTAACCTTCCAGAAGGTCTAATAACTCTTACTTGTTCGCTCATAAAATTCTTTGACTATCTATATTTGAATGTGAGTTAGATCTACTAATGTACTGACAAGCATAAATCTTTGTTAATCATTTTGGCTCTTATTTAAGCTTTAATAAAATCTTGGCAGTTTCACAGCATTTTTAAGATCTGAAGTTATGTCCGATTTACCTAATGTCCAAGCAATTCAAACTTTACTCAACCCAATTATTGATCGCGATCGCCAAAAAAGCATTATTGAAGCAGAGATGGTGCGCGATATTACGGTCAAGGCTAATGGGGTAGTTAGTTTCACGTTATTAATGGACAATCCTAGTAGTCCCTATCGGGATGAGCTGATCCAAGAATGTAAAACTGCAATTAGAGCGATCGCTGAAGTTACAGATGTATGGGTCAAAGTGATCGCCAATAGTCCTGTGATCAATACACCAGAGACTCCTACAAGTTCATTAAAAGGCATTGAAGGTGTGAAGTACATTCTTGCCGTTTCTAGTGGTAAAGGCGGTGTGGGCAAAACTTCGGTGGCGGTGAACGTGGCGGTTGCTCTAGCTGATATGGGCGCAAAGGTGGGCATCCTTGATGCTGATATTTACGGTCCGAATGTGCCTGTGATGTTGGGAATGGAGTCTGCTCAAATAAAGGTAGTTAAGGCAGAAAATGGAGCGGATGTAGTTGAGCCAGCCTTTAACTATGGGGTAAAGATGATCTCAATGGCATTTTTGATTGCGAAGGATCAGCCCGTTGTTTGGCGGGGACCTATGCTCAATGGGGTAATTCGCCAATTTCTTTATCAGGCAAATTGGGGCGAATTAGATTATTTGATTGTCGATATGCCTCCAGGAACGGGAGACGCGCAATTGACTCTTACGCAGTCTGTGCCATTAGCAGGAGCTGTAATTGTCACCACTCCGCAGACGGTTTCACTTTTAGATTCGCGCAAAGGCTTGAAGATGTTCCAAAATATGGGCATCCCTGTTCTAGGGATTGTCGAGAATATGAGCTATTTCATTCCTCCTGATAGCCCTAACAAGCAATACGATATTTTTGGTTCTGGTGGTGGTAAGAAGACTTCTGAGGAGCTAGGTGTAGATTTACTTGGTTGTGTGCCTCTAGAAATCAGTCTCCGCGAAGGTGGCGATCGCGGTGTACCAATTGTGTTGGGTCATCCTGATTCTGCATCGGCTAAAGCTTTAAAGGAGATTGCCAAAGCGATCGCTGCTAAAGTCAGCAGATAATTGCAATCAAGTATGAAATTTCAGAAATTGAATTAACTTAGCTAAGGATTACATCTATGAGACCTCTTTGGACTTCAGCGATCGCTAGTGCAGTATTTTTTGTTTCAGGATTGAGCAGTAACGTAAGTGCGATTAATCTATACAATGGCACAGCTAATCAAACTCCTGACGCTCAATTAGCTGCTATTAGATCTGGAGCAATCTGTACTACTTTGGCTCCCAATACCCCACCATGCAATGCTGCTGGCAATTTCCCCTTTCCAACCCCAACTTCTCAGACTGTAATTAATGGTGTTGGAGTCAGGTTAAACACCGCCGCAAATTTGGCTGAATATTCTGGATACAGTAACTTCAACCCATCAACAAGTAATTTCTTTAACACCACAATTTTTAATTCTGGTACTCTTAATCGAGTTACTGGCTATTCACTTGACTTCAAGTTTAGGTTGGATACTGTAGGCAGTGAAGTTGACAACACCAATCCACGAGCAGTTTTTAGTGTCCTTGTTGTCAGTAGTGACAATTTCGCTATAGAACTCGGATTTAGAGCGGGTGAAATTTTTGCTCAGTCATCTGATTTTACAGCTGAAGCAAATTCAGCAGCGTTCACGACTACTGCCCTAAAGGATTACAGATTAACAGTCTCAGGTAGTAATTACTTGCTAGATGAAGTTACTTCTCCCACAACGGTCAGCACAATTTTGAGTGGATTGCTCGTTGAGTATACCTTTGCTCCAGCGCTTAGTGACCCTCCCCTGCCTTTTAATCCCTACACAACACCTAGCTTTGTATTTTTGGGTGACAATTCTGGTCAAGCCAGTGGAGAGTTTACTCTTGGGAGTGTTGATTTGACTCCAATTCCTTTTGATTTTTCGCCGACTGGTGGCTTGCTGACGTTAGGAGCGATCGCTGGTGCAAGACATATTCGCAAAAAAATCAAAGCGAAATCCAAAAGTTAACTTTTGGATTTGAGTAGTGCTAAACCAGCTAGAAACACAGCTTGCTGAATTTGAGTTAGTGGAATATTTTGCGATCGCGCTAGTTTAGCGCAGTCGTCATATTCTGGTTGCACTGTCTTGAAACCCTCTCGTCTGGCAATCTTTACCCTTGCACTGCCATACTCAGTCATAACTTCGCATATTTGGCGGTCAAGAATTTTTCGCTCTTGTAATCGGAACCTAATTCCTAAAGTACTGGTTTCTTGAAAGAGAATCTGCTCACAAATGGATTGATGATCGCGATCGCAAATGACTGTAATTAAGGTTCCACAACGAGATTTTTTCATCGTGATCGCCTGTGTGTAGACATCTAGAGCATCATTTTGTAATAGCTTTTCTGTCGTGTAGGCGATCGCCTGAGATGTCATGTCATCGACTTGAGTTTCTAAGATTACAACTGTTTCTACTTTATAAATAGAATCATTATCTAAAGGTAAAAATAGGCGGCACTCTGTACTGCTCATTCTTTTATGGTGAATTAGTCTTTTTTTTTATCTTTTTTCTTACTTTTGCCAATCCATAGACGCAGAGTATTGGGGATTTCTAACTCTTGCGTGCCTGCTCCTAGCCCTACCTTTTTGATTTTCATTAATGGATATTCGCCAAACTGCTCACAAAGAGTGACTGCGATCGCTGCGCCTGTTGGTGTGACTAGTTCCTTGCGAATGCCATTATCAAAGGTTGTGACTTCGTGCATTTCCCATAGCTTGAGGGTTGCAGGTGCTGGCACTGGCATCTTGCCATGATCGCAGTCCACATAGCCGCCCCCTATTGGCAGGGCTGAGCAGTAAATTTTATCGATTTCTAGCCAAGCCAAGCCAGCACAAGTACAAACAATATCAACGATCGCATCAATCGCTCCCACTTCATGAAAATGGACTGCTTCGGGTGGAATGCCATGCACTGATCCTTCTGCGATCGCTAGTTCTCTAAATATTGCCAAGCTCCAAACTTCAATCTGTTTTGGCAATTTTGCGCCACTAATTAGCTTCTCAATATCAGGCAAATGGCGATGTTTTGAGAGAGAATGCTCATGCTTATGGGAATGTTCGTGGCTATGGGAATGTGATTGATCATGTTCCGTAGTTGGAGGTTCTTCACCGCCATAGTTTAGTAACTCAACGTGTAACTTAGTTGCTTCAATACCACTACGATGGACGAGTTCTGTCCATAGCTTTACTTCACGATCAAGCCCTAATTGATGCACGATGTCTTGCAAATATGATAGGGGAACACCTGCACTTACTAAGGCTCCCAAACACATATCACCAGCGATTCCTGTCGGACAATCTAAGTATGCAATATTTCCCATAATTACTTTGCCCACATTACAGCCTATTGAGGCTTTGTTTAATTTAACAAATTTCCTAAAAGGCTGGCGAAGCCAGCCTTTTAGAAAATTTGTTTGGTTTTCAAGAAGGCGCAAAGCGCTATATCTTTGTGAATCCTAACATTTATGAGTGGCTAGGCATAAGAAACCTTAAAACCCAAAAGGCTGTAGCGCACGCTCAGCGTGCGCTACAGCTTTTTGGGTTTTGATTATACCTACTTAGCCTGCTTAGAAATTATGGTTTTGGCATTACGTCGCCAGCGATCGCGCTTAATTCTTCTTAATGCCGAGCCAATAAACCTTTGATCCCATTCTTCGTCAGACATATTAGCTAGGGCGCTCAACTGTGGATCGAGATTTTGGGCAAAGGGTTGGAAATCTGACTCTGGAGTCTCTTGAGCAAATCGCTGATTCCAAGGGCAGACATCTTGGCAAATATCGCAACCTGCGACCCAGTTTTGGAGATTAGTAGCGATCGCATCAGGAATTTGTTCGGCTTTATTTTCGATCGTGTGAAAGGCAATGCAGCGATTTGCATCAACTACATAGGGACTAGCGATCGCCCCAGTTGGGCAGGCTTCAATACAACGGGTACAAGTACCACAATGGTCTGTATGCGGTTGGTCGGGTTCGAGATCTAGATTGGTTAAGACTTCGCCTAAAAACAACCAAGACCCATATTCGCGACTAATTACATTGCTATGTTTACCGATCCAGCCAATTCCTGCCCTTTGGGCAAAGGCTTTCTCGGCGATCGGCCCAGTGTCTACATAGTATCGAGCTTGAATCTCCTCACCATTTTGATTGCCAAATTCAATTAACCAGTTGGAGAGAGCTTTCAGCTTTTTACTCAAAACCTTGTGATAGTCGCGCCCCCATCCATAGCGAGAGATTTTGCCAGTTTGAGGATCACTTGAATGTTGGTGCGGCGTGTAATAATTTAACGCTACACAAATTATCGACTTAACTCCAGTCATCACTTGGGTAATATCCTGCCGTTTGGGGTTAGTCATCCAGTCCATATCGGCTTGATATCCTAGATCTAGCCAAGATTGCAGACGCGCCGCTTCTATGCCAGATTCGGCTTTGGCGATCCCAATTTTACTGAAGCCCAATGTGATCGCTTTTTTAGCGATCGCCTGTTTAATCTCTTGTTTCGATATAGACATTGCAACAGTTAACCGCCACCGAGCCAGCCAAAAAAGCCACCTTTTTTATCTTTGTCGTCTTTGGTCTTGGTTTGTGAGTCTTTAATCGGCGAAGTGCCACTAACTTGGCTGAAGTACTTTAGAGCTAAGGGTTCTTCTGGGTTAAGCTTCAGTGCTTGCTGAAAACTAACTTTTGCCATGCCAGTTAATTTTTGATTTAGGTACACATAGCCTAATAAGGCATGACATTTACTGTGATTGCAATCAATTTGGATCGCAACGCGCAGTTCTTTTAGTGCAGAAGCCCATAGCTGCTGGCTGATATAGCTTTCAGCTTGCTGAATATATTTGTCTATTGAAGCACTAGCAGAGCTATTGGTGGCGGATTGATTTGTACTTTGACTCTTACCGCTAGATTTATTAACATTCGGAATTTGCGACTCGCTTCGCATTTGATAACTACCTCTAGTACTAGTCGAGTCAACCTTGCTGCTATCTCCCACCTTATTATTGCCCTGTGGAGTATTAGGTTTAGTGGTGCTAGAGGCATTGGCACGGTAAGCTGTTGCGTTTGTGCTTACTTGAATCACCGTCTCATCTGAAGTTCTGGTAATTTGTTGAGGTTGAGGTCGATATCCCTCTTGTAGAAGGATATGAACTAAATTTAGTTCACTCAATAAACAGATATTTTCTAAAGCTTGATTTAGGTCGTGATACTGAACCTTGGCTACATCTTTAACAGTTTGCTCATAGTTTATGTCTTCTGATGTGTGTAGATATTGCTTCGCCAAGTCTGAATGCGGTAAAAATTTCTGATTGCGCTTCATTAATCGTTTGCCCAACAGCTTCAGAATTGCCGAATACTCAGTACGTTCTCTCTCCTGAGACATCACATCATAGGCTGGGTTAACTAGCTTAGATAGATATAAAGTGGCAACCTCCTTTTCCTCAGAGGATCTGCCATGTACGTCTGGGTGTAAACATTTAGCAATCATAAGGTATCTTTTTCTCACAACTGAAGTCTCGGCTGTAAGCGGCAACCCTAGCACAGCGTAATAGTCATTAAAATCGTACTGACCAATACCACGATCTATACGAAAAGTTCTTGGATATATCACTATCTATCCTCTGTGCTGCACATCAAATCTCGGTTACATTTACAATACCAAAATACTAAAGAATTCCTTAGAAAAACTTCTTATGAAACATTATAGTTTGAGGCTTGCAAATTAGCACAAGCTTACCCATTGTTCAAGTAAGTATGAACATTAAGATTATATGTTTTGTATGGATAAGCCAGTTAAAGTTCAGTTTTTGGCTACTAAGTAGGTAGGAAAAAGAAACCTTAACCCCCAAACAGCGGTGGCACACGCGCAGCGTGTGCCACAGCTTTTTGGGTATTGGTTTTTATTATGCCTATCTACTGAACATATAGCGTGCCAACACTTTTGTGAATTAGTATTATGAAACCAATTTCAGGTTTCGCAGCGCCAAAGGCGCTGCGAAACCTGAAATTGGTTATTTGAAAGATTCAGTTTATTTTAGATTTTTAGTATGACCATTTTTGATGTCTCTGTTCCCGCAACTACAGGAAATTTAGGACCTGGTTTTGACTGCCTTGGTGCAGCTTTATCTTTGTATAATCGCTTTGAGTTTGCGATCGCCGAGCGTTTGACGATTACGGCAACAGGGAAAGGCGCAGGTCAAGTAGAGCGCGATGAGACAAATCTGGTCTATCAGGGCATAGCTAAGCTTTACAACTATATTGATCGCCCGATTCCGCCGATCGCCTTACATACTGATACGGCGATTCCGCTATCACGGGGACTAGGTAGCTCGGCGACAGCTATTGTCGGCGGTATATTTGGCGCAAATTTATTAGCGGGTTCGCCCTTAGATCGGATGCAGTTGCTAGATCTAGCGATCGCGATGGAAGGACATCCTGACAATGTGGCTCCTGCGATGTTAGGTGGTTGTCAACTGATGGCTACTAATCAAGATGGTGGCTGGGAGTTTTGTGATCTGCAATGGCATGATGATATTGCGATCGCGGTGGCTATTCCTGAATTTGAACTGTCTACAGCAAAGGCGCGTCAAGTTTTGCCCAAGCAAGTATCGATGGCAGATGCCATTTTTAATGCTTCACACTTAGCTTTGTTGAGTCACGGCATCCAGTCAGGAAAAACTAGCTGGCTCAAGGCAGGGTTGCAAGATCGACTGCATCAACCCTATCGGCAAAGTTTGATCGTAGGGCTAGAAAATGTGCAAGCGGCGGCGATCGCATCGGGAGCCTATGGATTGGTGATTAGCGGTGCGGGACCAACTCTGCTATCTTTGGCTTCTACCGATAAGATTAATAGTGTTGCACAGGCAATGCAGCAAGCATGGCAATCTTTGGGGATTGGCTCTGTGACTAAATGCTTAGCGATCGCCAAGGATGGCACAACCTTTACAACTCGCTAAAATCCTGTAAAACTAATTCACAAAAGCTAAACCCATAAAGCCTATTGAGGCTTGAAGAAAGCGCAAAGCGCGGTATAGCGATTACTTATTTGAGAGAATTTCCAAACTATGACTGGATACGCCACTTTTGATCAACCTTTGCGAGTGGGAATCGTTGGCTCTGGCTTTGTGGCTAGACTCCGCGCAGAGATCTTCAGCCAAGATGCAAGGATTGAGATTAAAGCGATCGCTGGCACTCTTGAAAAAGCACAGGCGATCGCTCAGGAGTTTAATATTCTGAATGTGTATCAATATTGGTCAGAACTAGTTGTGCGTGATGACATCGACTTAGTAGTGGTATGTAATGTCAATCGCGATCATGCCGCCGTAGTTGGGCAAGCCCTGCGATCGGGGAAGCACGTAATTGTCGAATATCCTTTATCCTTTAGTTTGACTGAAGCACAACAACTCATAGAACTCGCTAACAAGCAAAAACTGATGCTCCATGTGGAGCATATCGAGCTTTTGGGTGGTGTACATCAACTGGTGAGAGAGCATATATCTAAAGTAGGCGTGCCGTTTTATGCAAGGTATTCTACCAAAAGTCCTCAGCGACCAGTTCCCGATAAATGGACATATAATCCTGACTTATTTGGATTTCCTCTCACAGCCGCAGTGTCCCGCCTAAATCGAATCATTGCCCTCTTTGGTAAGGTCAAAGCTGTGTCCTGTCAGTTGAGCTATAGGGGCGATCGCTTACCGCATCACTTTACGTCCTGTGTCTGCAATGCTCAATTACAATTTGAGAATGGAGTCCTTGCTGATGTTAGCTACAGTAAAGGTGAGAGCTTCTGGATTCCTGAGCGGCTAATGGAAGTACAGGGTAGTCAGGGAGCAATTCTTTTTAATGGAGACAAAGGAAAATTGGCTTCTGCGAATGTTGAGCTAGAGCTAGATGCAGGTTTAACTCGGGGACTATTCAAAAAAGACACCGAGAATGTGATGTCTCATTTATTTGAAGGGACATTACTTTATAACAACAATGAAAGTGTGTTGCATTCACTGACAGTTGCTAATGCGGCAGAAAAGTCAGCATCTAGCAATCAAACAGTTTTTATTTGAATAAGTAGATAGGCAAACCCAAAAGCCTAAAGAGCTGTGGCGCACGTTGCGCGTGCACCACAGATCTTTAGGCTGCGAAAGCTATGTAGCCTGTTGAGGTCTTGTATAGCCCAAGAAAATCTTGAAAAGGCTGGCGAAGCCAGCCTTTTCAAGATTTTCTTGGGTTTTAAGAAATCGCAAAGTGCTGTGTTGGTGAAATATCACAAGTAGTTCCAATCATAAAGCGCTGAATGTATTAATATGTCTAAATAACTCACCTTACGCAGAATTTCCTAAGACCCTCATCCCTAGCCCTCCCATTAAGGGAGAGGGGAACCAGAAAACTAATCTTGCTCCCCTCCTCCCCTCGTGGGAGAAGGGGTTGGGGGATGAGGGGACTATCTTCGCTCTGCGGAAGGTGAGTAAATACAATAAAAGCGATCTAGCGGTAAGTACTTCAGTGATTCAAGTCGAACAGCTTAAACCTTTGCAAGAACAACAGATCCTCAACGAGCGATCGCTAAGTAATTTAGTTAGAGCAATCAATTTATTTCGCGGTTCTTTTGCTCTAATTATTGTTCACTGTAACTATCGTTTAGTTCGTCAAAGAATATTAGGCACTCTATCCTCAATGGTAGATTCGCCGTTTCAAGAAATTTGGTGGTCTGAAGCATCAGAACCTCTTTATACAAAGCTCAAAATACTAACCCGTTCTCAATCCCTAGAAGATACCTCTGCTTTGATGTGCCTTGGACTAGAACAGCTCACAGGAGAACATTTGGAGAATCTGTTTGTCGGTGCTAACCTACAGCGCGATCGCCTCAAAAAAGAAATATCCTGTCCATTAGTACTTTGGCTCGATGACCATGCTTTGCATAAGTTTTGGAATTTTGCTCCTGAACTAACCAACCTAGCAGCGCCACCAATTAAATTTGAGTTGCCTCTAGTAGATCTAAATCGCGAAATTTCTGAGCAAGTAGAACATCTGTTTACGATGGCTAAAGATCCGCATATATCTCTATTTTGGCAAGACTTCAAAATTGATAATGATCCGCAGTCTATGTCTCATAGAGAAATAGAGCTAGCTCGACGTGAGATGCAAATTGCTTACTATGATAATCAACAATATCGTTATTCAGGGCTCTATCAAATTGATCCAGATTTGGATGCAAAATTAGATTTTGTCTTAGGAATGCTATTGTGGCGATCGCCTAATGCAGAGGCAGGGGATGTCTATGATGAATCGCAAGGAGAGGTGCATAGCATATCGCAAATCTTCTATCAATGCAGTTTAATCTACTGGCAAAACGCCGAACGTCATGTAGAAACTGGGATTGTTTTCTTCTATATAGGTAGTTTGTGGTGGCACAACTCTTTTGTGAAGGGACGTTCGACCCATGATTCTTGGCTTAAGGCAAAACATTTCTTTCAAGAGGCGATCGCGTCCTTTAAAAGTGCAGAACGTTTGGATCTAGTAGCTAAATACAGCCGTTCCTACTGTGGCGTTTTAGAACAACTCAAGGAATGGCATGAACTCCAAGAATTTACAGAATATCTAATTCCTCTGCATCAACAAAACTCTCTTGATCTTGCCCAAGACTATGGGTATCTAGCCAAAATAGCAGTAGATAAGAGAGAGTGGTCGCAGGTTAAGAGCTACGTAGAGGAAGCCATTTCTGCTCTAGAACTAATTCCAATATTTGATAATGAGCAGTTGGCAAACAGTTGGTCACGTCTGCGTCATGTTCAGCTAGCACAATGCCAACTATTACTCGCGCAGAGTTATTTTCATCTTCAAGAGCTAACTCTAGCCTCAGAATTGATCGAGTTAGCGATCGCTAATTTTAACTCTAGCTCTGAACCGCAGCTATTTGCTCGACTCTTAGACACATTCCATGACATTGCCTTTGCTCAAGGACGCTACCTACAGGCTTTTGAAGCTAGACAAAATCAGCGATCTTTAGAGCAGCAATATGGACTAATTGCCTTTATAGGTGCGGGTGTATTGCAACCAAAGCAGTCTCACTCTAGCGCTAATATCACCGATCTTGACGCTAGTAAATTTGATATTAATGCTGGGGAAATTGCTGCTTCAGGACGTGTCCAAGATGTCGAAAACATCATGGAAAGAATTCTCTCAGGAGAGCATCGACTGACCGTAATTCATGGTGAGTCAGGAGTTGGCAAGAGTTCTCTTGTGAATGCAGGATTGATTCCTGCGCTGCTGCAAAGATCTCTAATAGGACAAGAATTACTGCCAATCAAAGTCCATATTTATCCAAGTTGGGTCAATGTCATTTCCGTGGGACTGCAAGCTGGTTATGAAGTTAAAAATGATCCAATGGTTAGAGAGATCATTTCAAGTGGGGTTGATGAAGACCAAGAACAGCTTCGCAATGATCGGCAAAAGGCGACAAACCTTCTACACAAACTCAGGAAAGTCTCAAATCTTGGCATTCAGATTGTCCTTATTTTCGATCAATTTGAAGAGTTCTTTTTTACGCATATCCAGCCTCAAGAGAGACAGGTGTTTATTAACTTTTGGCAAGGATGTCTGCAAATTGCTAATCTTAAATTAGTTGTTTCTATTCGAGAAGACTATCTACACCTATTGCTAGAACTTGACTCTAGCCATGGAGAGATTGATATCCTTAGTCGAGATTTTCGCTACTCAATTGGGAATCTCTCGATAGACGATACCAAGTCTCTAATTAGAAACTTAACCGAACAAGCGAGCTTCCCGATTGAATCAGACTTAATTGATGAACTCGTTAATGACTTGGCGGGCGATCGCGGTTCTATCCGCCCTATTGAACTGCAATTAGTTGGGGCGCAACTTCAAGATTTAAACATTACGACCCTCGCTGACTACCAAGCATTTGGAGCAAAGCAAAACTTGGTGGAGCGTTCTGTCAGAGAGGCCATCAAAGCTTGTGGGAAATTGGATGCGATCGCGCAACAGTTACTAATCTTATTGACTGATGATCAAAATAAGCGTCCATTGCGTACATATAATGAGCTGAGGACAGGGGTTCTAGCTTATTCCAGTAACCTAGACGATTTTAATGCGACTTTAAGAATTTTAGTTGATTCAGGGCTAGTTTTTAAATTTCTAGAAACTCCTAACAATCGCTATCAACTAGTACATGATTATCTTGTCCCATTTATTCGTTCCCAGAAGGAAATTGGACTGCGTGATGAACTTACTAAAATTCGGTCTTCGGCACAGCGTAGCCAAGCGCGATTAAATCTATTGACTAAGTTCGCTTTATTTGGAACAATTATGGGACTACTAGTTGTCTCTGGATTAGCTTTTCAGGCAAATCGTCAGCGCCAAATAGCCGCAATCGGTGAAATAGAAGCTTTGGTTTCCTCCGCAACTTCCAAATTTTTGCTCAATGAACAGCGAGATGCTCTATCTTTAATTTTAAAATCTGCTCAAAAACTAAATAACACCGACTCAGGGCTGGAGAAAGAAAAAGCAAAGAAGAATACTTTTGAAGCCCTGCAAACAATTGTTTTTAATATCAGAGAACGCTATCGATTTGTTTCTTCAAAAGCAGATTCTCCATTTTATGTATCTAAATTTAGTCCAGATGGGAAAATAATTGCTGTTGCTGGTTTTGATGGTTCTATCTATTTGTTTGAGAATAATGGTAAATTGATCGCACAATTGTTTAAATCAAATACAAGGGAAATCAGAAGTTTAAGCTTTAGTCCTGACGGTAAAAAACTAGCAGCTTCGGGTGCTAGTAGTGTTGTACGAATTTGGGATGTGGCTAGTAAGAAGGTAATCGTTGAATTTAACGCTCACAAAGAAGCTGTATTTAAAGTCGATTTTCATCCTGATGGTAAGAGACTGTTAACTGGCGGCAATGATGGCTTGATCAAGATCTGGGATTGCGATCGCGCACTCAATTTACTAACGATCAATCCCCCAATTCAGGCAAATCTCCAAAGCCCTAATCAACCCCTTAACCAATCTAATGTTACCTACGCTCAAAAACAAAGCGAAGTAATCCGCAATGCAGGTTTCAGTCCTGATGGAAATATGATCATTGCCGCAAAGAATAGGGCTATCTCTTTGTGGGACTTGCAAGGTAACTTACTCGCCAATAAAATTGTCCATGACGGAGAAATTCGTAGTGTCAAGTTTCATCCTGATGGTGATAAATTTGCCTCTTCTAGTGATGATAAAAGCGTCAAAATTTGGCAAATATCCGATCAAGTACTTGCATCTGTCTCTTCATCCTTAACTCCAAAAGTTCTTTCCAGCAATTCACCTAATGATCCTTTTTTCTTGATTAAGAGCTTGAATGGCAACCCTAGTAATATTTTGAGCTTGGCGTTTAGCAGAGATGGACGCAAGATTGCCCTTGGCGCTCAGGACAACTCGATTCAAATCTTTAATCTGAATGGGGAGATCGATATGCAACTCGGTAAGCATCAAGATAGTGTCCTTGATATGGATTTTAGTCCTGACAATCAATACCTTCTATCGACTGGCAAGGATCGTAATGCCCGTCTGTGGTATTTCCAAAACACGCTGATAGATACCATGTATGGTCATAAAAGTACGATTTGGTCAGTCAGCTTTAACCCCAATGGCAAGACGTTTGCCTCTAGTAGCGTAGACAAAAATATCCGCATCTGGAACCGAGATGGAACTTTGAAGCAAGAAATTCAAGGACATAGTGACATCGTTTATGGGGTCAGTTTTAGCAGTGATGGTCAAAAGCTGATCTCAGCCAGTAGCGATAAAACCGTCCGAGTTTGGGATAGCAACACAGGCGATCAGCTACATCTATTGAAAGTACATGACGCTCCATTAATCTATGCCACTCTTAGTCCTGATCAAAAAGTTTTAGCCACCCTTGGAGAAGACCTAAAAATTAAATTGTGGAAATGGGACAATACCGACAACCCACAATTGATGCATACATTCGATCAGTCTAAAAGTGTGTGGTCGATCGCTTTTAGCCCTGATAGTAAGTCTTTAGCAGCAACAGGTAACGATCAAGCAGTGAGGGTTTGGGATGTGGCTAGTGGTAAGGCTGTGCATACTATAGTTGATGCCCATTTAAATACTGGTGGACTGGCGATCGCCTACAGCCGCAATGGCAAATATATTGGCTCTGCGGGTAAAGATGGCAAGTTTAAATTGTGGAATGCCCAGTCAGGATTACTAGAGCGGGAAATTATTGTTAATAATACAAAAGCTTGGATCTACGGATTGAGCTTTAGTCCTGACGATCGCAATGTTGCAATTGGCAATGCTATCAAAACCATCCAAATTTTTGATATCGCTTCTGGAGAACTGCTCAAAACTTTGTCAGGACATACTGCCGAAGTCCACGCCCTCAGCTATAGCCCTGATGGCGAGTATGTAGTATCAGCAAGCCGAGATTCGACACTCAAGTTATGGAAAGCCGAAACCTTGCCATTTGATCAATTGGTAGCAAGGGGATGTAGCTTGCTTAAGGATTATCTGCAAAATAGCCCAAGCTCAGATCGTCAAGAAGTTTGCAGATAGGTAGCTAAAACCCAAAAAGCTGTGGCGCACGCGCAGCGTGCGCCACAGCTTTTTGGGTTTTAACGTAAAAATATTGAGCATTGTCGCAAAGCGCACTCAAGCAAAGCAACACAAGGATGTATGTTGTTAGGCAAGGATTTTTATTATGAAACCGATTTTTGAAAGCCCACTTAAGGTAGGCTTTCAAAAAACCGATTTTTATAATCAGAATTAATAGTTTTATCGCTTGATTTCACCATCACAAATCTATAGTATTTCGTTGCTATAGTCCCAAACCTCTTATATTTCTCTTGCTTGCAAAAGACTGTAGCTATTCCTTAGTGTAGAAAGATATGGCGAATAAATCTGCTTCTTTACGAAAAAAATCTAGTGGGAAGAAAAGCAAGAAGGCTGCTGTTGCTTCCCCCAAATCTAGGCAAAATTCTAATCAAAGCAATTGGCTTAATAATCTGCCAATTAGTGTGAAGATTTTGTACGCGATCTGTTCAACTAGTTTTTTATCCCTAATTAGTTTTGCGATCGCTGCCCTGTATCTAAATAACAGCCTTGCCCCAATTGTTTCTGTAGAAGCAAAAAGTCAACTACTGACAGCTACCCTATTTGTATTTGGGTTGGGATTTGTCTTGATCGTACTTAGTTCGCTATTTGGACTGTTTATCGGTAGTACGATTAGCAAGAGAATCCGACAGCTAGAGGCGATCGCTCGACAATTTGCGACGGGTGACTTTACGGCGACAGTCCAAGTTGGAGCCAAAGATGAAGTGGGCAAACTAGCAGATGTATTTGATCTGATGACTACAAATCTGGCTCAAAATGAGCTGAAGCAGTCTGAGGCTAAGGTGGAAGCCGAAATGCAAAATGATATCTTCCAAGATGAAATTTCGCATTTGCTGGATGTGGTATCTGAGCTAGAGATGGGGGATCTCACCGCAAAAGCTGAGGTTAGTCCCCATGCTACGGGACTAATTGCCGATACG
The DNA here is from genome assembly GCA_038215315.1 of Pseudanabaenales cyanobacterium. Lineage (GTDB taxonomy): Bacteria > Cyanobacteriota > Cyanobacteriia > Pseudanabaenales > Pseudanabaenaceae > Pseudanabaena. The sequence goes on along the minus strand of JBBQRB010000001.1, from coordinate 30,971 downwards.
CTTAATCGATTGTCAGAGCAGCTTGCGGAAGTACTAGCGGCTGTGTTGCAAACCGCACAGCAGGTAACATTGCGTACCAATCGCCTTGAGCAGTTATCGATCGCTGTGTCCCAAAATGCACAACAGCAAGAAGGCTTAGTGGTACAGGCTCGTCTGGGTATTGAAGATGTGGACAAACTAGCGGAAAATGCGGCTCAACAGGCGATCGCCGCCAACAAAGCTGTGCAGAGGGTACGCTCCGCCGTGCGTCAGGGGGAAGAGCAAATTATTTACTTGACGGCTTCGATTGAGTCGCTACAGGCGGCAACAGTGCAGATGGTGCAGCGAATTAGAAATCTCGGTGAGTTCGTCGCCCTAGCCAAGCAGTTTGTTACCGACCAAAAACGGCTAGCTTCCCTAACTCAGGTTTTGGCTACCAATGCCTCAATGGTGGCGGTAAGAGCTTTAGAGCAGCGAGATCCTGAGCAGTTTGTGTCTGTGGCTAGAGAGTTTGAAGCGATCGCTACTCAGGTAAACACTTTGGCAACTCAAACTAATCAAGGACTAATCACCCTACAACAACGCACAGGATTTGTGGATGTGGTGGTTTCAGGTATTGATCAAGATGTGCGCGACGTTAATAGTCTAGTGGCTGACTTTACTAATAGCGTTGATAGCTCTGAGCAGACATTTACTAACATCTCCACCGTGACCGAAGAATTGGCTGAAATTGGCATCTCGGTAACTGATTCTTCGCGCTCAATTGCTGAGGCGGTTAAGTTTAGCTTGTCGTCGATTCAAGATATTGAAGCGATCGCCGAACGTTCTGCTTCTCAAGCCCAGTTCACCCGCGACCAATCAGGGAAGATGGGGATGTTAGCGCGTCAGCTACTAGAAAGAGTACAGTTCTTTCGGTTGCCGGCGCTCAGCCAATCCGACATTACAGAGCTTGAAGAAATGGAATCGATTGATGTGGATGGCACACCAATCGCCATTGGCAGCGATCTGTAAGTAGATGGGCAAAAGAAACCTTAAAACCCAAAAAGCTGTAGCGCACACTGCGCGTGCGCTACAGCCTTCTGGGTTTTGGTTTTAATTATGCTTGCCTACTTAGTATGTAAAATTTTGCTAGTGAAACGATGACAGTGCAATAATGGCGAACTCTGACTTTGACGATTCCCAGCTACAAGATGAACTGAAGGTTCTATTTGCAATAGATACGCAGAAAGACTTACAGCTCTATGTGCAGACCGTTAGCCAGCTAAATGCTCCTAATTGGCGACAGGATATTCAGCAGCTTTACCGCTGTGTGCATACGATCAAGGGTGGCTCGGTAACTGTAGGATTTCAATCAGTTCTCAAAGTGGCAACAATACTAGAAGATCTGCTATCGGATCTTCGTTACCTTGATGTTGCCCCTCCCTTAGCCGATGGTGAGCTATCAAAAGCTCTCATTGAATCAGGAGAGTTGCTGATCGGCGCAGTGCAAATGGGGGAAAGCCAAGATGCAGAAGCGGCTGTAAAGTATATTCAAAACCTACGCGATCGCATTCAGAGTGATTATCTGCCTGAATGGAACGAAATGCGACAGGTGCAGCAAGAGTTTGCCGACCAAGGCTTTGACTTAGTGATGCTTGATCTAGAGATGATGGTAGAAGAACTGCCAGAATCGGGGGAAGTATCTGACGAAGCATGGGAAATCGCCCAACAAACCATCACTCAATTGCAAGAAATTGGTGCAGAGATAAGTTTGTCGGAGACTTGGCAGAGTTTCTTGCAACAAAAAACGACTGAACTGTTTGACCACCGTGACTGTGAACTGTGGAGAGCCGAATGGATGCCATTGCTCAAAAAACTGAAAGATAGCGCCCGTCAAGGCGGTGTTTTTGCAGTTGAGCCTGTGGTTGAAGATATGGCGATCGCATCGACAACTAGCAATGAAAATATAGAAGCGATCAATATTCCCGCACCGACAACCGCCGATGTGCAGATACCTGTGCCACTTGAGCGCCTAGAGCGATCGTCACAATATTTAGTAGAAACTCTGATGGCAACTCGCGCTACGCAAGGTTTTTATGAGTCGGTCTACTCTAACCTGCTGCCCCTAGTTTCCCTTGCTCAAAATAGTGTCCAGTACATCACCCAGCTACGGGAAGTCCAAGATGACTACGCCCTTTTGGATGACTCAGGCAAACAAGATGGACTGAAGGTGGAACGCTATCGACAGGGTTATACGGCGATTAATCGTCTGCTAGAAATTAGTTTGCGATTAATTGAACTAGGTTCGGAAACAGGCGAATCAGCTAGACGTACTGCCGATAGCATCCAAATCCTTGATCGCAGCCTTCGCAATCTCCAACAGACCATAGAAGAAAGTCGGCTAGTTCCCTTTGAATCTTTGGCATTTAGATCAAGAGGGATTTTACGAGATCTGATGAGTCGGATGGGCAAAATGGTGCAATTTACAATTATTGGTGAAAAACTAGAGCTTGATGCTGGCACATTACGGAGCCTAGAGCCATTGCTGCTGCACCTACTGCGTAATTCCTACGATCATGGTATCGAAGAAGCTGATCAGCGAGCGCAATCAGGTAAACCTGCACAGGGGAAAATAGAGCTAGCGCTCAATCGGCGGGGCAGTGTATTTGAACTCAGTATTCGCGATGATGGTCGCGGGATTAATCCTGAACGCGTCAGTCAAATTGCCAAAAACAAAGGATTACCCCTGACTGATACCAGTACTTCTGAGCGTTTGTTAAATGTACTTTGCCAATCGGGATTCACTTCCGCTACGGCTGTCAGCGATATTTCTGGAAGGGGCGTGGGTATGGATGTAGTCGCCAGTCAAGTGGCGATGATGAATGGCAAGATGAATCTAGTTTCTCAAGTTGGTAAAGGTACTGCATTTATTATTCAGATTCCTGTGCCTCACCTGTTTGTGCGCTGTATGATGCTGCAATCTGGCGATCGCACCTTCGCTGTGCCCACCACCGAGATTTATACAACTACCCTAGTTGAGAGTTTACTTTGGCAAATGACGGATCGCGCCGACTATACGATTGAGGTGCAAGAAAATGAAAAATTTATTCCTGCGATCGACCTATCTCAATATTGGAGTGGTCAAGTAGAAACCCGATCTCCTTTGCCGACTTCAATTGCGGTGCGGACTAAGCAGGTTGACAGTGGTTTGGGAGTTTGGCTATTAGCGGATAATCTATTGGGACAAAGTGAACTATTAGTCACGCCTATTCCTGCACCGCTGATTGCTCCTATCGGTTTGATTGGTATGAGCTTAATGCCTGACGGTAAGCTAGTTCCTGTGATTGATGCCTTTTCGTTTGTGGAAGCTTTATTCTCCACTGAGGTTGATTTATTAATCACTTCCAGCTCTCAATCTGCTCCATTGTTGGATGCATCTAGCGATCGCCAGATCGTAGTGGTTGATGATGCGGCGTTGATGCGGCGGCGCATTGAGAGTGCCCTGACTCCGCAAGGTTATGAAGTAGTCACCTGTGACGATGGTATGGATGCTTGGCAGTGGCTACAGCAACATTCACAACCTGCTTTACTGATTACTGATATTGAGATGCCGCGGATGGATGGTTTCACCCTAATTGATCGTTGTCGCCAAATGGGTTTGACGATGCCAATCTTGGTGATCTCATCGCGTCTTGCTGAGGAATGGTCAAAGGAAACTGAACGTCTTGGTGCGACTGATTACTTGACTAAAGGCTTTGCCACTAATGAGCTGGTTAGTAAAGTCGAGGCTTTAATTTCTTTATCAAAGTGATTGTATAGCCACAGCGCTTTGCGCTGGCATAAAGCCGAAAAGAGAGAGGCGGCGCACCGCGCCGCCTCTCTCTTTTCGGCTTTGATTTATTTACTGAGAATCAATAAGGGCGCTTAGCGCCCTTATTGATTACTTTGGCTCCGCTTTTGATGCAGACGCATCAAAATTTCGGTATGTACTTCACGGGTAATTGGATAGAAATAGGCTAGTCCCAAACCAATCACCAAGGCGATCGTGGGCAGAGGACCGATCGCTAAACGAATCGCAAATAGAGCTGATTCAGGCTGAATCGGCGTGGGTTGACAGGCGACATTTTCTTGAAACTTAGCCACGGCAAGCCCTTGACCCAGCAAAAATAGTCCTGCGGCTAATCCAAACTTTTGCAAAAGCACCATAAATGCATAGAAAATCCCTTCGCGGCGCTGCCCTGTCTCTAGCTCATCAAGATCGGTGACATCGGGAATCATCGACCAAGGAATCAGATAAGCCGTGGAAATACCCGCTCCCGCCATGATTGCGAAGGCATACAACAACACAACCTGTCCCTCCTGCAAGAAGAATAGTCCCGCTTGGGCAACAATCCAGACTCCTGATCCCATAAAATAGGCAGCCTTTTTGCCAAATTTTTTGCTAATTTCACTCCATATAGGCAGCATTATTAGAGCAGTACCTTGAACGGCGATCGTCACCATAATAAAGTCACTCTCTTTTAACTTCATCCAATTGACCACAAAGTAGGGAATTATGGAAGCCGTAATTTGTAGAGCGAGCCATGAGCAGAAGTAAATCCCGATCACAAAAAGAAAAGGACGATTGTTAAACACAATTTTGAGCTGCTCGATGATGCCTAGTTCTTGACTATCTTCGAGAGATTTGTTGCGAATGCGTTGCCGATCGCTAGCGATCGCCCTTCTTTTAATTCCCCATACACAGGCATAGATGGAAATACTCGAAATGATTGCACAGGCTGCACCGAGCGCAATATATTGCGCTCCACCCGTGTCACAAGCACTGGTCTGTCGCGCAGGATCTTTAAAGAATGCAAAAATTAATTGGGCTAAAAATAGAGAAACAATACTGCCGCCAATGGAAAACATAAAGCGAAAACTATTTAGGCTAGTGCGCTCGTTATAGTCTTGGGTAATCTCAGGAGTCAGCGCTGTATAGGGCAGATTGACGGCAGTAAAAAAAAGATTAAAAACAATCCCGATCGCTACGTAATACCAAAATAGAACCATCTTGTCGCTGCTAGGGACAAGCCACTGAGCAAAAAAAGACAACCCAAAGGGAATCGCTGCATAGATCATCCACGGCAGTCTGCGCCCAAGTTTTGACTCAGTGCGATCGCTGAGTACGCCAATAATTGGGTCATTAACGGCATCAAAAACTTTGCCAATTAGTAATACTAAGCCTGCGAGAGCGGGGTCAAGCCCTGCAACATTAGTAAAAAAGAACAGTAAAAAGAATGAGAGCAGGTTGGTAGTGATTGCTGTACCCAAGTCTCCTGTCCCATAGGCAAGTTTTTCGCCGAGCGTGAGTTTAGTCTGAGTAAGATCGTATTGTGAAGGATCAAAGGAATTTGCAGAGTTACTCATTCGTAGTTACTCAAAAATTTCGATTTAGAATTGCAATAGCATAAAGTAATATAGCTGTCGCTACTTGTATCAGTACAAATCAAAATTCAAAAGAGGGTGGCGGCGCGGCGCGCCGCCTCTCTCTTTTGGGTTTTATGTCCTAACAAGACTGGCAACAGCTATAAAACCTAAAGAAGCTAATTCGCCCGCTTTGCGTGCGGATTGGCTTCTTTAGGTTTTGTTGGCTTGTTTTTAATAAATATTTACTATGAATTCCCCAAACCAAGACTCAGCAATACCTGCAAGCGCTAATCGGTTGAGAAACTTATTGGTAGCGATCGCCGCAATTTTATTAACTACAGCTTTATTCTTCGGTATTCAAACTCAGCGCAACTCGATATCCCTAGATGCTGTAGCCGCCGCCGCTATACCCATTGATCAAGCGATCGCCAACAACCAGCCAACGGCGATCGAGTTTTATGCAGATTGGTGTAGTAGCTGTCAATCGATGGCAGCAGATAACCTGTCCCTAGAACTAGAGTATGGCGATCGCCTGAATTTTGTAATGTTAAATGTGGACAATACAAAATGGTTGCCAGAAGTAACTAAATATCATGTAGACGGAATTCCGCGCTTTATTTTTTTAGATAGCGCGAATCAAGTGATTGGTGATACTACAGGCGCAGTTCCCCGCGCGATTATGGCAGAAAATATTGAAGCCGCGATCGCAGGTCAGCCTCTACCCCACAACAGCATTAGCAGCGATCGCACTTCCCCGATCTCAGAACCGCAACCTGATATTTCACAGCCAATGGATCACGGTAAGCAAGTTCCATAAAAAAGTGGCGCAGAGCGCCACTTTTTTATTTGTACTTTTATTGAGCTTGACGAGTTACTTCGGGAGGACTCAAACTTGGATCATCACTAGATGCTGGATTGGGAGATGCATTAGGCAGGGGAATCGAAATATTTTCAATTAACGTACTGCCGCCTCTTTCTGGATTTTCTGGAGCTGCTGAGTTATTAGGTTCAGTGCCGTTAGTCGCATCTGCTGGCAACTTACCGCCATTGAGAAAATAGTCATAAGTTGTCCGCGAAATCTGACGAATTAATTCATTTGCACTCTGATCATTATTTGGGCGCTTGACCATCACCGCGATCGCGTAGCGTTTACCGTTGGGCATATCGACAATCCCCGCATCGCCAACAGCTAAACCAATATCACCAGTCTTATGAAAAATACGAGCATTCGCGCCAATTCCTTGGGGTAACAGAGTGTTTGTGATTGGGCGACTCATAATATCTATAAAGCGATCGCGGCTACGCGGGGCAATTAACTTACCTTTATCGATCATCGATAAAAGTGTCACCATGTCTTGAGTACTGATAGTATTTGTGCCTTCTAAATCTGGCAGATTACTGTTCAATACAATATTGTTCAATCCCCACGACTTAAAGCGCTGATTAACTACCGCGAATCCACCTAGGCGCTTGATGATCATGTTGGTGGCAGTGTTGTCACTAATCACAATCATTTCGGTAGCAGTTTCTAAGGCTGTCTTTTTTGTACCGACAGGTAAAAGCTGAAACTCGCCAGCTTCACCTACTATCACATCCTCAGATATTTCGAGCGGTTCATCAAGCTTGATTTTGCCAGCATCAACATCTTGCAAAAAAGCAATCAGCAAAGGAGTTTTGATCGTACTTGCGGCAGCGATCTTCTGGTTTGCCCCAATCTGAGCGTAAGTGCCAGAGTCAAGATCGACCACCATCATTTGCATGGCGAGATCCTTTTGGGTAGCCGCTAGTTCTTTTAGTTTTGTTATCAGTGAGGTTGCTTCAGTTTTTAGCTCTAGAGGGACGAGTTCTTGCTCAGCAGGATCTTTCGCTTCAGCGGCTACTTCAGCACCATTATTAGTAGCTTGACTTAGCTGCTGCTGTTGATTTTGCCAAAAAGAGAGTGCTGTTCCCGCAATTACGCTTAAACCAATACCCGCGATCGCTAAACGTAGAATTTGCCAGCCAAGAGGTTTATGGTTGAGCTTGCCTGAGCGTGGATTGCCATTACCAGATTTTTTCTTCGCTTTTGGTTCCAGTCTGGAAACATCGGCAATAGGGCGCAGCTCTTGGCGATTTTCTGGGCGATTTTCTGGGCGAGTCTCAATGCGTCCTTGTCGGTTTGGTAGAGGTCTTACCCTATTGTCTAGGTTGCGCCCTTCAAATCGGACTCTCGATTCAAGATTATCTGGACGCAGAACTGCATCGTTGATGTTTGTCACCGACCGATTGCGGCGATCGCGCAACTTGTTTAGACGTGCTTCTCGGCTTTTGGCATTAACGTCAGGCGATGAAAGGTTTCTGGGTTCCACGGCTTTTATAACTCCGATACAAATGTCTCTACGGATATTTTTTTTGTCAATGATGCTGCAAATGCGAGATTTTAGCAACTTGTCCAATCCTTTAGAATTGCGCCCAGCAGCGCAACTTTAAAGGATTGGAGCTTTATGTTGAATCAAGATGCGCTGTAGCCCAATTAACTTGGCGTAAAATCCCCCGCAGCATCGCCACTTCTGATGCACTCAAATTAGCACGATCAAAGATATGTCGAAATTTTCGCAATCGATGGGTAGACGTATGGGGATATACATAACCAATCTTTAGCAGCACGGCTTCGAGTTGCTGATAGCAGACTTCTAGCTCAGCACGGTTGGCTAGGTCTATGGGTGCTGACTCTAGCAAATCTTGAGCGATTTGGCTAGTCAATTTTTGTAGGGGTTGTTGTGGCAGTTGAGAGTCGGCTGTTTTGCTCTCTTCTAACTGCCGTATTTGATAGCAACAAATCCCCACCGCCTGCGCCAGATTGAGGGACGGATAATCAGGATGGACAGGGATACGCATGACTTGCTGGCAATATTGGATTTCCCGATTACTCAAGCCCCGATCTTCCGCCCCAAAGACGATCGCACTGGTATCTACTTGGGCAAGCCAACTCAAACTAGGAATAGGATCGCTCACCCGCATTTCACCTTGATCAATGCGACCTGCGGTTGCTACCGTCCTTTGGCAATTGGCGATCGCTTGGGGAAGGCTGTCTACAACTATGGCGCGTTCCAATATTTCAGGGGCATGGACTGCCATATTTCTTGCCTCTTCGCTGAGGCGATCGCACTGAGGATTGACTAGCCATAGTTCGTTCAGACCAAAGTTTTTCATTACTCTAGCAACTGAGCCAAGATTTCGTTCTCCCGCAGTCTCGACCAAAATAATCCTAATATTTGCCATGTGATTACAGCCTATTGAGGCATTGGTATAGTATGGAGAAATTTTTGAAAGCGCGGCGAAGTCGCGCTTTCAAAAGTTTCTCTGGGTTTTATAGCCGTAGCTAGTCTTGTTAGGACACAAAACCAAGAAACGAGTTGCGCCGCAACTCGTTTCTTGGTTTTTATAGTGCAAAGTGCTGTTTTAATTAATTTGTTTGGAATCTGACTTAAAACTGAATTCTGTACCATTGAGAATTCGTTCAATATTGGAGCGATGCAGCCAAATCACAAAGGCACAGCCAACGGTCACAAACATTGAATAAATTATATTTTCTTGCAATGTCCACATAAAAACTGGGGCGATCGCGGCAGAGGCAATTGAGCTAATCGAGACGGTTCGCCAAATCACCATCGTTACTAACCAAATACTTAAGGCAAGTATGGCAGCTAACCAATTTAGCATTACCAAAATACCTACTCCCGTGGCTACTGATTTGCCACCCTTAAAGCCCAACCAAACAGGACAGCTATGACCAATCATGGCTAGCATCCCTGCCCCAATCACAAATACTGATAAGTTACCAATATTTTGATTAACAGTAGCATTTCCCGATAAGTTCACAAGTAAAGTCTGTAAAAAGTTTGCTGATTGCATTAAATAAATCGCGATCGCCCCCTTTGCAAAATCAACCACGAAAACGCTAATACCTGCAATTTTGCCAACATAACGCCAAATATTCGTCGCTCCCGTTGAGCCTGAGCCGTGTTCCCGAATGTCAATACCCGCAATTCTTCCTACCAGATAGCCAGTGGGAAATGAGCCAAGGAGATAAGCGATCGCTAGCAAGAAATAGGGAAACCACATAAGCGCCGCACCAGAAATAATAAAATTTATAGCCATGTGGCAAAGCCACATGGCTATAAATTTTATATGATTGCGAGTACTTTCCTAGTCAATAGAAATTGACTGAGGACCATCATTTTTGCCGCTATCACCAGCAGCATAAGGAGTCTTCAATGTTGCCCCTTGCTTTTCTAACCAACTTCTTAGGGGATCTTGCTGAAGCTCGAGCTTGAGGAAGCCCGAAACGAGTCCACCTAAAAAAGCAACTGGTTGCTCCACGAACTCATTAAAAATCGGCTTTATCTCGTCCATAAAAAACACAAAGAGTATAGATTTAATTTTAGATGGTACAGAGAAAATTTTAAAAGTGGCGCTTAGCGCCACTTTTAAAATTTTCTCTGGGTTTTATATCAGCGTAGAGTGCTGTAACAACTTCTTGAAGTGCGGATACATCTCAAAAGTTAGAAGCTCATCAAAGATGTAGTCACCTTTACGATGTCTATTAATATCATAGCAACTGCAAAGCGATCGCTAGAAAAACGATTTTAGTCTTTTCATATAGCTGTCGCCGCTTGGATCAGGACATAAGACCCAAAAGAGAGCGCCGCCTCTCTCTTTTGGGTCTTATATCCTAACAAGACTGGCGATAACTATACATAGCTTTGCGTTAAGTTAAACTCTAGAGAAAATTTTGAAAGCAATGATTCGCGGGGCTTTCAAAATTTTTCTCAATAAATCTAGTAATTTCTCGTCATATCATAGTTAAATCGATCAATGCACTCTCATTGTCTTACCTAGAGAGTGGCTAATCATAGAGAAAACTTTCGATGACCACGTTAAACCGTTCTACACTTCGTCGCCTCAAAAAACTCAAGCAATCATCTGTGGTTTGGGAGGGCGATCGCCGGGCCTTACCCGCAAAGATGCGTCAATCCCAAGACTCTTCTAACATTATCCCTCTCCATGCCCCAGAAGAAGAGTCTAAGCCACATTGTATTTTGTGGGTCGATGGATCGATGGGAATGGTGCGCTCTATGGACGTGGTGGAATCATGCGTAGGGCAAGAAGCATTTGTTCGTGCATTGCTGCAAGCGATCGAGCATCCACAGAGTCCTGCACAGCCATCCCTACCACAAAAAATTCTAGTCTGCGATCGCGAACTTCAGTTTTATCTACGTGGCGTTTTGCAAGACTTAGGTATTTCCGTAGAATATGTCGAACGATTACCTCTAATTGACGAAATCTTTTCCCACATTTTAGAAAGCTTTTCGGTAGATCCTCCCGTTATTCCAGATCGCTATGCGGCATCTCTACGTCGCCAATCCGAAAAGCTTTGGCAAAATGCGCCTTGGAACATTCTGTGGGATCATCAGGTAATCTCAATCAAGCTGGATCGATGGGATATCGATACATTTTATGTGATTGTCATGGGGAAAATGGGCTTAGAGCAGGGGGCGATTTTTTATCGTTCTGAAGAGTCTTTAGTCAAATTTCGTCACCGTATTGTCTTAGGTAGCTCTAGTGATGAAATCGAAGAGACATTTTTTCATCAAGATTGCCTATTCAATCTATTTGAAACCCCAGATTTAGAATCAGAAGACGATTTCCCCCCACTCCCCTTTCGCAATAAAATTCGCGCCTTGTCAGTTGCAGTCGCTTCCTTCAAACCGATCTATGGCGCATTGCATCCTCTTGAGGGTGGACGACCCTATTTGTACGACGAAGAGGCGATCTCCCTAACTGTTGCCCTTGAAGCCCTAAATAGTTTTTGGGAAAAGTACAGCAACCGCTTAAAATCTAGCTTCAGTGATCTTTCTGATACCTATACCCTATACGCTCCCGATATCGACAGTGATGTAGAAGAATCTATTTCAGTAACTGTCTCAACTATGGCTGAACTTTCCCATGAGCTAAATCAGCTCTCTGAAGAAAGTAATGATGACGATGATGATGACGCTCCATTAATTAGCGAAGACCTCTTTCCAGACAACTCATTAATTCACATGATGACTATGCCTTGGGAACAGGTGGACTTTTTAAAAAGAGCTACTATTTATCATCAGTTTTCTGAATCTCTGCCAACTGCTAGAAAAGGTGAAGGCTTACCTGGGCTGTTGATTCAGACATCTCGCCCAAAAGCCTTAGCGCTAATTGAACAAATTAAGTCTTTTGAGGGAATTCAATCCCTATGCTTTAATCCTGCTGAAGATATTTTGGGAAACGCTTGTCAACTCGGACTTATGGTTATGGGCAATGGAGATCTGCATCTCTTTAGCGAATTTGATAAATCTACTCTAAGTGGAGAGCATCATAAGCGATGGAAGCAAAGGGCAAAAAATACCAAAGGTAATATTTGCGTAATCATCTCTATGGGAATCACAGGAGCATCGCGAGGTAATCCTGCCCCTCATCATATTTTGGGATATTATGAAATAAGACTAATTGACGATAAAGAGTTAGGACTAGGCAAGCTACTTGCTGAACCTACTTTTGATTTTGAATTTTAAATCTCCTAAGTAGGTACGCCAAAAAAACACAAAGCTGTGGCGAACGCGCAGCGTTCGCCACAGCTTTGTGTTTTTATTCTATCGGTTGTCAGCTACTCGCCATACTTTTACCTTGCCATCAAAACTTCCACTAATTAAGAACTTTCCATCTTTGCTGAAATCCACAGAGGCAACGCCAAGTTCATGATCCGATAGAACTTGTAATAAGCGCTTAGTCTTGACATCCCACACGCGAATAGTCTTGTCAGCGCTACCACTTGCAAGTAAAGAACTATCTTCGCTGAAGGCGACTGTATGCACTTCATTAGTATGCCCTGTCAAGACTTCTACAAATTGCCCTGTTTTTCCATCCCAGAGACGCACCGTGTTATCTTCCATTGCACTGGCAATTAGTTTGCCATCATTGCTGTAGACGATTGATCGAACTGGAGTTCCTTTCTCAACTATGGTTTTAATTGGTTTTCCTGTTTCCACACTCCACAATCGAATTGCTCCGCTTCGTGAACCACTTACCAAGGTCTTTCCGTCAGGATCAAATGAGGCATCATAGACCCAAGACTTTTCTTGCAGCGTCTTAATTTGCTTGCCAGATTTAACATCCCAGATCCTGATCTTGCGATCGCTACTGCAACTGACTACTAACTGACCATCAGGACTGAAGATAGTCGTATAGATCCGCTCCTGTTGACCGATTAAACTATGGATGATTTTGCCTGAAGCTACATCCCAAATGATAATTTCACCATTATCGCTTCCACTTACTAACTTAGTGCCGTCTGGACTGAAGTAAACATCATAAACTCGTCCTTTATGTCCTTTCAGGATTCGTAAGCTATTGTCAGACTCGAAGTTCCATAGTTCGATGCTTTGGTTGGAGCTAGCCACTGCTAATAGTTTATTGGTTGGACTTACTGCTACTCCATAGATCGGGTCATTACTTTCTGGATTGTTAAATAATTCCTTGACGAAACTAATGTCAAATCTAGAGGTTGAAGAAGGGTTGAGATTAAGTTCTGAAGAATTTTCTTGGCGGTTGGGGCTGAGGTTAGGATTGACAAATAAATATGCTGATGTGATGGCGATCGCGGAAATTGTAACTAGCCCTAAACCCAAGTGCCAAGGCTGAAAATATTGCTTAGAGGCTGATTGAGGAGGTTCAGGTTCTTGAAACTTAGAGCTTGCGTCTCTGAGTTTGGCTGTAACAGGGATGGGGTTTGAAGATTCGTTTAGTATGGAAGTGAGACTACGCTCCTGTGGATTTTTAAGATGTGTAGATTGTTGATTTGTTAAATTAACTGAGTTCCCACCATTACTGATTTGGACAGTTGGTAAACTGTGGTTTACATTGGAAATCGGATAGCGATCGCAAAATTCCTTAATCGCTCTGTAGGCTGCACTGGCAGTGGCATAACGTTGTCGAAAATCGAACTTGACCATCTGCGATAGGATATCGGCAAACTCTGGATAAACTTTGGGAGCTTGCTGTCGCCAGAGTATTTCCAAATTGTCGTCCTTACCTAAGTGGCTAGGGCTAATTCCTGTGAGCGCTTGAATGCCGAGCATCCCGATCGCGTAAATATCGCTGGCAAATTTAGGTTCGCCATGAGCTTGTTCGCTAGGCATATAGCCAGGAGTACCAATACCGACCGTATAGTTGGAAGAGCTGATGGGCTGATCGATAACGATTGTGCTAGAGGTAGCGATTTCTTTGACCACTCCAAAGTCAATCAAAAATAGTTGTCCATCTCGCCGCCGAATAATGTTTTCTGGCTTAATATCGCGATGAATGACATTGTTTTGATGCACAAAATCTAGAACGGTCAGCAGGCTTTGCAATAAATTAGCAATTGTAAATTGTTCCCAAATTTTCCCCCTCAGCAATTCATGACCGAGATCTTTGCCATCTATATATTCCTGAACCAAATAAAATTCTGCTAACTCTTCAAAGTGGGCAAATAGTTGGGGAATTTGCGGATGTGTACCCAAACGGTATAAAACCTGAGCTTCAGTCTCAAATAGTCGCCGCGAGATCTGCAAGACACTGGCTTCTTGAATGCGCGGACTTAATCTCTTGATCACCCGTTTTGGGCGATCGGGCAAATGTAAGTCTTTGGAGAGATAAGTTTCGCCAAATCCACCGCCCCCTAATCGCTCGATGACTTGATAATGACCACCGATTATTTGCCCTGTTGTCAGACTCATAAGTTATTTATCAGCGAAGCTTGGACTTGATTTCAATCTTGCCATAGGCAAGGTTAGCTTTGATGTATTGCTGATTATCTTTTGGTGTTTTTTATGTGAGCGCAGCAATTCTCACTATGAAACCAATTTTGAGGTTTGTAGCGTCAAAGGTGCTACAAACCTCAAAATTGGTTTTGCGAAAGCCCTCGCCGTTCTCATCAATGAGTCAGGACTGCTATAGTTAAAGCCAGTAATGCTAAGTATCTCAAGCTATGACTCCCCTACCAAAGTATCGACCTAAGCATCTGTCGCTAGGGCCGTTAGAGACAGAAATCCTGAACATTATTTGGGATGGCACAAGGCTAGGGGCGACTAATATTCATGATCGCATTTTGGCTGATCCTGATCGCGAATTAGCCTATGGCTCAGTGATGACCGTATTACGCCGTCTTGAACAAAAAGGCTGGATTAAATGCGAAAAAGAAGGGCGTACACTCTATTGGCAAGCTCTAATTTTGCGAGAAGAGGCTCAAGCTATAACTGCCTACGACCAACTCAATCGCTTTTTAGAGATAAGCAATGCTGATATGGTGGCAGCCTTTGCCAATGATCTTGATCGCGCAAGCATCGACAAACTAGAGGCGATCGCTACTCGTTTGCAAAACATTCGTCAATCGCGCGAACAGCAGGAAGGATAAATCCATGCCATTTCTATCGATACATTTTGTGATGATATTTGGATCGCTTTGCCTTGCTTGGGGCTTGCGTTATGGCTGTCAAAGCTTTGGGAAGCTCCAGACTAGCGCAAGCTGGCAAACTCGCTGGCAGAATGCTTTAGTATGTTTTGTCATACCGCCTTTACTGGTGGTAATGACCGCGATCGCCGTCCTATGTATGGGAACTGAAGGGCAAATGATCGGTATGCAAGCAGGAAGACTAAGCTATGTGATCGCCCTGATATTTTTGATTTACAGCGGCGTGCGTTCTACCCAATTTGCGCTAGATGGATGGCTATCCCTCAGAAAGCTGCAAGCTCTAGTAGTTGAAGAAAGAGAAATTGATTGGATTAGTCAGTCCAACCAAAAGCCTAGCGAGATTGTCAGACTACTGGACATACCAATGCTATTTGCGGCTCAAATTGGATTTTGGCGATCGCAGCTTTTTGTCAGCAAAGGATTACTTGAGCGGTTCGATCGTCAACACCTTCAAGCTGTTTTGTTACATGAGCAAGCCCATGCCCATTATCACGATACATTTTGGTTTTTCTGGCTAGGGTGTCTGCGCCAAGTTATGCCTTGGCTACCTAACACACAATTGCTATGGCAGGAATTGTTATTATTGCGAGAGCTGAGGGCAGATCGCTGGGCGGTAGAATATACAGATAATCTGCTAATTGCTGAGTCTTTATTGGCGATGGTTAGCAGCAATATGCAATTAACTGAAACCTTTGCGGCTGCTTTTGGTGCGACTAATGCAAGCGATCGCTTGGAAGAACGCATTGAAAGTTTACTGGCTGAACCTGAACCACTACCAAAATTTGCATGGCGATCGCTTTTTTGGATGGGTTTAAGTTTATTACCCTTAACTCTTTTGCCTTTACATTATTGAATAGAAATCCAAAAAGCTGTGGCGCACGCGCAGCGTGCGCCACAGCTTATCTACTTAGGACTTATACTTAAAGTTAAAAACCTAAACAAGATACTGGATAGTGGCGGCGCAAAACGCCGCCACTATCCAGTATCTTGTTTATATCGAACTGATGCGAAGCCGCGAGAACCATGAATCAGCCTAGTCAGCCAAACCTTCAGTTTATCCGCATTGATCGAGGTATCAATCAGTTTAACAACGACTACTATGCGGCTTTAGGCTTGCCAATCAATTGCAGTCCGATTTATATTCGCCATGTTTATGTGAGTATTGCGCGAATACTCCATCCTGACGTTTATGGATTTTCATCCACCGAAAAAGAAATTGCTACTCAATACTTAGCAAAGTTGGTCAATCCTGCTTACAACATTCTGATGAAAGATGAAGAACGTAAGGCTTATCAAGGGATTTTTAAATTACTGGCGAAGCGTCTAATGCAGAAATCACGCAATGTTCCTATTCAATCTGACATCGCTTGCGAGTTTATGATGGCTCCCAACGATGGTGCTTATGAACGAGCTGTGTCTGCGATCGCCAAAAAACAATATCAGTCGCTCACATCAATTCTGGAATATACCGCTCAGATTAGCGAGTTAAATCTGGTTTATATTCTTTATAAAGAAGGCTATCAATATGGGGTTCCTAGTCTTCCCCCTGTGCTTGCGCCCAAGTCAAAAGCGGTCAGCTACCTTCCCGCCCCCACCGCAAATATCTACGCCTATCCACCTCCTAGCCCGACTAACTTCGGATCAGCGACCCAGCAAGATGAACCCGATGCAACAGTGATCCAATCCTATGTAGAATCCAAAGGCAGCCCAAAATCTAGTAATAGAATTGGCGATCGCTTAAAAGTTTGTGAAATCTATATGAGTCAAGGGGATTGGAAAGCTGCCCTCAAAGATTTGCGCGAAATCTTGCAAATTGATCCAAATAACAGTAAGTGTCACGCCATGCTAGGCGTGGTTTATAAAAATATTAACCAACCACAGATGGCGAAGATTAGCTTAAATCTCTCCCTAAAACTCAATCCTCAAGAGCCGCTAGCACTAAAGCATATCAAGGAGTTAAGCAACCCTAGTCAAAGCAATACCAGTAGCAAAGGTACATCTCAAACTAGTAAAAGTGTCCCCAAGTCTAATACTTCAAGCTCTAAAACTACCCCGATCGCACCACCTCCAAAGCGTGGCTGGCTGTCCAATCTTCTCGGTTGGGCTGACCCTAACGAACCCAAAAAATAGACATTAAGTAGGAAGGCAAAAGAACCCTCAAAACCCAAAAAGCTGTGGCGCACGCTGCGCGTGCGCCACAGCTTTTTGAGTTTTGGTTGTTACAAGATCCCGCGCCATCAATTCTAGACTAGGAAGCAAGTATCTTTGGGCAGTCTCTAATTTATAATGCAACTATGATAGGCAAGCTACTAGACAACCGCTATCGCATCATTAGGGAATTGGCAGAGGGAGGGTTTTCACAAACTTATCTAGCCGAAGACACGCGCCTACCCAAAAATCCTAAATGTGTTGTCAAGCATCTCAATCCCACCATTGACGATCCAGTCTTTACCAAAAAAGCTTTGGAGCTATTTAAAGCCGAAGCTGAAACTCTACAGGAATTGGGCAAGCATGATTTGATTCCCCAACTTTATGCTTATTTTCAAGAAAATAAAGAGTTCTATCTTGTTCAAGAATTTATTGAAGGGCATCCTCTCAGTACCGAGATGTCCCCAGGTAGCCAGATGGCTGAAGCTAGGGTTGCCCAAATTGTCAAAGAAGTTTTAGAGATCTTGCAATTTGTTCATAAATACAATGTCATTCATCGTGATGTCAAACCTAGTAATTTAATTCGTAGGCATCAGGATGGAAAACTAGTTTTAATTGATTTCGGCACTGTTAAGCAAGTACAACTGGAAGTTGCCAGCGCTCACCATAAAGCTAAAGTAACCTTGCCAATTGGAACTCCTGGTTATATGTCCTATGAGCAGGAGCGTGGGCAGTCCGTATCTTCTAGTGATATCTACTCCTTAGGAATGTTAGCTCTGCAAGCTCTTACGGGCAAGCATCCTAGTCAATTTCTCCGCGATCGCGAAAATGAGATTAATTGGCAGAATTACACCAATATTAGCCGTGAATTTTCCGCAGTCTTAATGCAGATGGCGCGTAGTAATCCTCGCGATCGCTACCAAACAGTCGATGAAGTGTTGCGCGATCTGTCTAAACTGCCAAAACTAAGTACCGCATCACCTCGAATTATCAGCGATCGCCTAAGCAACTCGCCGATTGACCAAAAGACTAGGAGACAATCTAATCCCCAAAATTTAATTTGGATATCTGTACTCTCTCTATTAGGATTGGTTACAACTATCTATCTACTTTTTATCTGGGGTAAAGAGACTAATAGAGCAGATTTAGTCCAGATCCCCAAAACTCTCCCTGAGGTTATACCAGTCCCCATAGCCAGCAACTCTCCCCAACTGCCAACAGCTAAACCAAATTCTTCTAATAATGTCAGCTATAACTTACTGAGAGACTATCTCAAACAAAAAAATTGGCAAGCTGCTGATCAAGAGACTTATCTTCTGCTTCTCAAAGCCGCAGGCTCGAAGTCTTCTGCTGACGGTACATTCCATCCAGATGAGTTGAGCCAGGTCTCCTGTGCCGATCTGGTGCTAATCGATCAACTATGGACTCAATCCACCGATGCGAAACAGGGCTTGACAGCTCAGCGTCAAACCTATAATGAGTCATTTAAAGATGTTCGGCTGACCTTTGAGACGTTAGGTTGGTTAAATACATCAGGGGAGCCAGCGATCGAGACTGCCTATGATCGCCAAACCTCACGATGGGAATATATTACAGGTCGCCAGCCCAATTTTAAATCTCCACCA
The DNA here is from genome assembly GCA_038215315.1 of Pseudanabaenales cyanobacterium. GTDB lineage: Bacteria > Cyanobacteriota > Cyanobacteriia > Pseudanabaenales > Pseudanabaenaceae > Pseudanabaena. The sequence continues at coordinate 12,308 of JBBQRB010000001.1, read as the reverse complement.
AAAGGACATTTACCCTTCCTAATGCGATCGCCAACCAAAGATATGGAATCTCTAACTACTCTATATCGCTGTTCGCCATAAGTAGGTACGCAAAAGAAACCTTAAAGCCCCAAAAGCCGTGGCGCACGCGCAGCGTGTGCCACTGCTTTTGGGGCTTTATTACGCCTATCTACTTAAGTTCGATACACTATCTATCTATAGGGGCGGCTTATGACAAGCGCTAGCGACCCTGACCATAAATATTAGTTAGGTAATAATGCACGCAAGAAAAAATTGGTTGATAAAAAATTGGTTGATAAAAGATAGCTGGTTTCGACTTGCCTTTAGTTGGCGAGGCTCAGTTATTCCTGAAGTATTACCGCGATCGCTATTTTGTGGATTATTTGGTCTCATAATTTATATTTTGCACGCCCTAAATTTTCGGGTGCATTTGCCAGTTTTCGGTAGCCTTATTTCTAACATTGTTTTAGGGCTGTTACTAGTTTTTCGGACTAACACAGCTTATGAGAGATTTTGGGAAGGGCGCAAAGCTTGGGGAACCCTAGTGAATACAGTACGCAACCTATCACGGCAAATATTAGTAGCTATTACTGAACAGGATATTGAAGATCATCAGGGGAAAATTGCTGCTGTAAAGCTATTACCAGCTTTTGCGATCGCCTTGAAACTGCATTTGCGATCGGAACCAATTAATGCCGAACTTGAAGCAGTTCTATCAGCAGAACAATTTAATCGACTAAAAACGATGAATCACCCTCCTTTGGAAATAGGATTTTGGATTAGTAGCTATTTGCAAAGACAATTTCAACAAGAAAAGCTAGATCGCTATCAACTGGGAAATATGATTCAACTTTTAAATCAAATGGTTGATGTTGTCGGTATCTGCGAGCGTATCCTCAAAACTCCAATCCCTCTAGCCTACGCAATCCACCTTAAGCAATTACTATTAATTTACTGCCTATCACTTCCATTTCAAATGGTTGCTCAATTAGAATGGATGACCGCTCCAATCGTTACCTTAATTAGCTTTACTTTGCTGGGAATAGAGGAGATTGGCATCCAAATTGAAGATCCCTTTGGTCATGATTCAAATGATTTACCTCTAGACAATATTTGTAGCGCAATGCTCAGAAATATTGAAGATTTGTTTATCGTTAACAACGATGAAGTCAAGGCATAGCCTTTTTCCATGTCTTGAGGCTATTGGCAATATATAAACAGTACAGTGCTTTGCGCTATCATAAAACCCAGAAAATTCTTTGAAAGTGCCGCAAAGCGGTACTTTCAAAGAATTTTATGTACTACTCAAAGCCTCAACAGGCTGTAATACTTACTTATAGTTGCTATAGCTGTCGCCAGTCTTGTTAGGACATAAAGCCCAAAAGAGGGTAGCGGCGCTCCGCGCCGCTACCCTCTTTTGGGCTTTGGGCTTAATTATGCTCATCTACTTATTGCAAAGCAGCGCTTTTAAAAATTCTCTTGCAGTTTGTTTGATCGAAAATATCTATGAATTTCATGTGGTGGTATGAGAAGACTTTCAAAAGTCTTCTTGGGTTTTAAGAAAGTGCGAAGCGCTGTAACCCTGCTAAGCTCTTGATGCCTGACCAATATCTACCCTTAGAGGTTTTGTAACGTACTCTTCGTGTGAGTAGATAAATGTAAAGAAATCACGACAATATCAATAGAGTAAATTATTATTGTCTCTTGAATTTCAACTTATACATTGATTTCAATCTGTCGCAAATCAACTTGGGACACAAACCCAGAACATGAGTTGGGGCAGCAAGCGCCGTAATTCAATTCTTAAGTTCTTGTACGTCCTGATGTAGGTAGCGACAGCTAAATCTACCAAGATTAAAAAACTTAGACACTTCAGCCAAATCCTCTAATATCTCTTATGACCTACACAATTAACTCAGCCAGAAGTATTTTCCCTAGCACCCTTGCTGCTGACGTTGTCCCAGCTACGACCGCAAGATTTAATCAACTTAGCCCTGAAGATCAACTGGCTTGGATTTGGTTTACTTATTTAGAAATGGGTAAAACTGTAACGATCGCAGCTCCTGGAGCGGCTAGTATGCAGTTGGCTGAGTTGACTTTGAATGAAATCAAGAAAATGAGTTTTCAGCAACAAACTCAGGTCATGTGTGACCTAGCTAACCGTGCTGACACTCCAATCTGCCGCACCTATGCCATTTGGTCACAGAATATAAAGCTAGGATTTTGGTATCAGCTTGGTCAATGGATGGAGCAAGGTATTGTTGCCCCAATTCCTGCAGGATACCGTCTCTCAGCCAATGCTTCAGCCGTTTTAGAAACCCTAAAAAGCCTTGAACCAGGACAACAAATTACAATTTTGCGTAATTCAGTTTTAGATATGGGCTATGACCCCAAAAAGTTGGGTGAGTACACTTTAGTTGCTGAGCCAGTTTCCCCACCTAGAGAAATGTCTAATCGGACAGAGGTAGCGATCGAAGGGGTTGATAATCCCACGATCTTGTCATACATGAACAACATGAATGCTAATGATTTTGATGTTTTGATTGACCTATTCTTAGTAGATGGCGCTCTTCAGCCTCCTTTCCAAAGACCAGTTGTTGGTAGGGATGCAATTATGAAATTCTTTAGGGAAGAATGTCAAAATTTAGTGCTTGTTCCTGAGAGAGGAGTATCTGAGCAGGCTGATGGTGGTTACATCCAAATTAAAATCACTGGAAAGGTGCAAACCCCTTGGTTTGGTTCAGGTGTTGGTATGAATATTGCTTGGAGATTCTTGCTTGACCCTAGCAACAAGATTTTCTTCGTAGCGATCGATTTACTCGCTTCTCCCAAAGAGTTACTAAATTTGGCGCGTTAAGTAGTCGTACAAATAAAAACCAAACCTGATTGCTGACGCTTTGCGTCAGCAATCAGTTATCAGGTTTGGTTTTACAGGCATTTACACTGAATTTCAGTGGCAAAAAAATCGATAAATGTATTATCCTTAATATATCTTTACAAGATTTCGATAATAAGGCAAAGTCACATCATCAAAAATTAGTCCTCTAGTTTATGACCAAGCCCCAAGTTCTAAAATTTGACCCCTGCCTTTTGAGAATATGCAAATGTTTAAATCGCCCCAAAAGACATTTCAATCCGATGATTGGTTGGGTTTGTTCTCGGTTTTAATTATCTTTAGTCTGTGGTTAATTAGTCTCGTTAAGCTGATTACGATTTCAGTCTCAGAGACATCTTGGATATGGCTGACTTTAGCGATTTTAGGACGCTCATATCTGCACACAGGAATGTTTATTGTTGCCCACGACTCTATGCATAGCAATCTAATTCCCCACGATCGCCGTCTGAACGATTTTTTTGGGAATATAGCTGTTACCATTTACGGATTTCTGCCTTATAACCATTGTCGTAAAAACCATACTGAGCATCACCGTTTTCCATCTCAAATTGGTGATCCTGATTTTCATGGCAGTGTTTCCCATCCTGTGTTTTGGTACTTTAAATTTATTCGCGAATATTTCCCAATGCGATCGCTATTGATTTTCTTGGTAAATATGAGTGTAATCTTTTGGGGATTAATTTTTTTCAGTAATGTCTCATTTATAAATTTAATTCTTTTTTGGTTAGTCCCATTGGTACTTAGCTCTCTACAATTATTTTTCTTTGGTACTTATTTACCCCATCGTCAAATTTATAACAACCCCAATTTCTCACCGAGACTAGAGAGAAATACTTTAATGATTTTCTGGTCTTTTGTGAGTTGTTATAATTTTGGACATTATCATTGGGAACATCATGAATATCCGATGACTCCTTGGTATCGCCTGCATAGTAAGCATTTGCAAAATAATCCAACAAAAATACTGCCTCCAGTTGACACCAAATGCCTACAGACATAGATACTCCCTTCCCAGTATAAAAATACGCATTTAAAAACCAAGAATTAGCGGTGCGGCGCTTCGCGCCGCTAATCTTTCACTGAGAAGGGAGTAACCAATGGCGCACGCGCAGCGTGCGGCATTGGTTCGTAATTATTCTCTATTAGATTTAGAAAACGCTATATTTGTGATCAGTTGAATAATTCCTTAGACTCGATCACAAAAAATTACTAATGAAAAGCTTTATTCTCAATTTGCTTCGCTACCCTAAATTCCTCGCACTAATTACTGGTGGAGTTTTGTCTATCGTCATCGCCCCGATGCTTCCCCTACTGCAAAAGCCTGTTACTGCGATCGCTACGATCACAGCCTTAGTTAGCGGATTTATTGGTTTATCGCTGGTGCTGAGAGCGATGCTAGGACTAGACATAGCCTAGACACTAAGTAAACGTGCAACAAATGTTAAACATTATGATGTTAGACATCGTTATCATTTTATTTTTAGGTATTATGCCGCCAGTCCTATCTCTGTGGATGCTGCATCGATTTCAAGCCAATCAGCGTCAAGTCAACTCAGAGATAATCTTGCCCATGTCATCACAGCTTAAAGCTTTACCGCCAGCCGATATGACTCGTATTGATGGATTTGGTTATGTGATTGGTAAAATTAGCTGTAAGTATAATGCGCGATCGCCCTATATCCGTTGCGCGATCAATCCCGACGGGCCCTGTCAAGATTGCCGCTCCTATGAGAGCCGATAGCTCAGCAAAGTTAGACTGAATGTAGGCTTTGAGAAAGTTTATAAACAACATCTCAAGAAATATTCTCAAAATCACACTAGAATTACACTTGAACTGTGTAAATGAAATCTATGGCTACTACAAGACGAGTTGCTCGTGTCGCCGAACTAATTAAGCGAGAAGTCAGCAATATGTTGCTGAAAGATATTAAAGATGACCGAGTCGGTATGGGCATGGTTAGTGTCACGGATGCGGAAGTATCGGGAGATTTACAGCACGTCAAGATTTTTGTCAGCATTTATGGCACTGAAGAAGCCCGTCAACAGACTATGGAGGCTTTGGCTTCGGCATCAGGCTTTATTAAGCGTGAGGTCGGTCAGAGACTTGCTCTGCGACGAGTTCCAGAAATAGTGTTCAATGAAGATCGTTCTTTTGAGCGTGGAGTTAAAGTTTTGTCGTTGATTAATCAACTAAGTAGAGAACGCGAAGAGAAGGAGTCAGACCCCAGTGATTGATTTGATCAAGGCTGGTGGGGTGATCATGTACCCACTCATACTTCTTTCGGTGCTTGCCTTGGCAGGCATCATGGAGCGTCTCATCTTTTGGTTTGGTATTTTACGTCAAGAGCAGAAAACGGCTGAGAGTATTTTGGCGATCGCCCGTGAAGATCTCAACCTAGCCAAAGAATTCGCGGAGCAATCTAGCAAGGTTCCCATTGGTAGGTTTCTTTATGCACCCTTATCGTTAAAAGAGCCAGATCCTGAACTATTTCGTCTAGCGTTAGAAAGCACGGCTGATGAAGAGTTAGTGGGAATGCTCAAGGGCGAAAAGTTACTGGAAGCAATCATTACTCTTGCACCTTTGTTAGGTTTATTGGGGACTGTGACTGGCTTGATTATTTCATTTGGTTCTTTGAGGCTTGGCGATGTGGCGGCAAATACTAAGTCGGGGTCACTGACTCAGGGGATTGGGGAAGCCTTGATCACTACTGCGGCTGGCTTGATTATTGCGATCTTTACATCAGCTTTTCATCGCTTATTTCTGGCTCTACAAGATCAGCAGTCTCAATTATTTATCAAGTTTGGGAATCAACTAGAACTAATTTATCGCCAAAAGCTGCAAAGTTTCCAGAATTTCCGATCAAGATAACCATAGTAGGATTTTTGAAAGGGTTGCTTCGCAACCCTTTCAAAAATCCTACTAGTTCGGGTTTGAGCGCAAAGCGCTGTGAAACCTAAAAGAGGGATGCGACGCGAAGCGCCGCCTCCCTCTTTTGGGTTTTATGTCCTGATACAAGACTGGCGACGGCTATACTACAATATTAAACAATTGTTAAGAGAAAAGAGATGATTGTCGAAAATAGTGAAGTAATTTTGTCGGTCAAAGATTTGACTGCCGATGTTGATGGAGTGCAGATTTTAAAGGGGTTAAATCTGGAAATCAAGGCAGGTGAAGTTCATGCGATCATGGGACCTAACGGCTCTGGGAAAAGTACTTTTTCAAAGATATTAGCTGGACATCCTGCTTACACCGTCACGAGCGGCGAAGTGATCTATAAAGGACAGAATCTTCTAGAGCTGAAGCCTGAAGTGAGGGCTAGGGAAGGTGTATTCTTGGCTTTTCAATATCCACTGGAAATCCCTGGGGTGACTAATTCTGACTTCTTGAGACTGTCCTATAACAACCTTCGCAAACATAAGGGCTTGGAAGAATTGGATATTATCGATTTTGATGACTTTATCCAAGATCGGTTGGAGATTGTGGAAATGAATCCTTCATTTCTGAGTCGCAGCGTCAATGAAGGGTTTTCAGGGGGTGAGAAGAAACGTAATGAGATTTTGCAGATGGCAATTCTCGACCCGACTCTAGCGATTCTTGATGAGACAGATTCGGGCTTAGATATTGACGCACTGAGGATCGTAGCAGGTGGAGTAAACAAGCTTTCTACTCCTGACAACGCTTCTTTAGTGATCACCCACTATCAACGCCTTCTTAACTACATCATTCCCGACTTCATTCATGTAATGGAAAATGGGCGCATTATTCTCACAGGTGATAAGAATCTTGCCTTAGAACTGGAAGAAAAGGGCTATGACTGGCTCAAGGAAGAAGAGGCGGTGTTGGCATAATGACTATCCAAGTTTCTGAATTGATTGATGAACAAGAACTCAAGGCAGCGATAAGTACACGCAGTAAGAGGGCTGTAAATGGACAACAGTTTGCGGCGCAGGTGATGGGCTTGCATTCTGATCTTGCCCCTGCGGTGTTCGCTGAGTTGCGCCAAGCTGCAAGCGATCGCCTCCTATCCCTGACCTTTCCCACCACCAAAGACGAGGACTGGAAATATACCGATGTCTCGATCTTAGGAGAATATACCTTTGCCGATCGCGATGCGGATATGCAGGTAGCCAATGCCCTGATGTCGCAACATCTCGTTCCTGAAGCGATCGGCAACATGATTGTCTTTGTGAATGGAGAATACAGCCCAGAATTGTCAGATTGCTCGCAGATCGAAGAGGGGTTAATAGTTGGCACTCTGGCAACCCTTGATGATCGCATCTTGCCCAAACTGCGATCGCACCTTGCCCGACATCCTGATGCAACCGACTATTTTGCCAGTCTGAATACGGCAAGTATCGCTGATGTCGCGATTATTTTGGTTCCCAAAAATCTGGTCGTGACAAACCCTGTGCAGTTGATGTTTATTACTGCGCCACAGTTGGGGCAAGGGAGATTAATTACCCAACCCCGCTGTTTGGTTGTTGCCGAAAATCACAGTAATCTGACGCTAGTACAGAGCTTTGTCGGGGTTGATAACCAAGCCTACGTTACTAACGTGGTCACAGAGATTTGGTTAGCCGAGGGCGCTCAGGTCAATCATACCAAGGTGCAATGGCAAGGTAATGAGTCAGTGCATATCAGTACCACCGCGATCGCCCAAGCTAGACACAGCATTTACAAAAATCAATCCATTGGCTTTGGGGCAAAGATTTCACGCCATAACTTGATGGTGCAGCAAATGGCGGAGCAGACGGAGACGATCCTTACTGGGCTAGCCTATACCGATGGCGATCAGCTTACTGATACCCATTCTTGTATTGCCCACAACTATCCCTATGGTTCTAGTCAGCAATTGCATAAATGTATTGCCGATGGTAAATCGCGTACTGTTTTTAATGGCAAAATCCAAGTCGCCAAGTTAGCGCAACAAACTGATTCGGCACAGCTAAGCCGTAATCTGCTGCTATCAGGCAAAGCGCGAGTAGATACCAAGCCCCAGCTAGAAATCTTTGCCGATAATGTTAAATGCGCTCATGGTGCGACCATTAGCCAACTTGACGCTGACGAGATTTTCTATCTCCAAAGTCGGGCGATCGATGCTGAGAGTGCCGCCAAGTTGCTCACCTACGCTTTTGCGGCGGAGGCGATTGGGCGCATTCCCATATTGTCAGTCCAGCGATCGCTAAGTCAATTTGTTTTAGAAAAAACAAAAATGCATTAAGTCTCGCAAATTACAGCGCTTTGCGCTGCTATAAAACCCAAAAGAGAGAAGCGCCGCCTCTCTCTTTTGGGCTTAAACCCTAGAAAAGATGTGGCGCTTTGCGCCACATCTTTTCTAGGGTTTGAGTAAAACCATGACGCGGTTAACGGCTTCTTGCACAAATATTTTTAGAAACTCATCACGGCGGTTTAATTGAAATTGCCGCTGTACCACCTCCGCAATGCCGCCATCCCCCCAATCGCGATCGCGACTGAAATACTCAATAAAACTCTTACCAGCAATACGAGTGAGATAGGCAGCCGTTACTGACTGAATTGTGGCTTTGAGAACTAATCCCACCACAGTTACCGAAATTACGGTACTGACAATTTGGACTACACCTTTGACTATTCCCAAGCTAACTAATGTCCGAGTTAAGGAATTGGCTAACTCTTTACCACGATCAATATTGATATCGCAGCCATAAACCTTACCAATTTCCACAACCATCTGGGCATTGATCGCGGCTGTCGCCAACATATCGACTACTGGTAAAGGGGTCGCAAACACTACACCCACCACCAACCACTGAAACTTTTCGACTACCTTTTCAGCTTCAGCTTGCTGTTGCTGCGATAGAGCTTCTCGCGTTGCCGTTGTTAAACTCTGCGATCGCAATAAAACATTATCAGCGACTAGTTCATCGCCTTCATAGCTAAAAATATCAAGGATACGATTTAACAGCGACTGAAGCTTGGGTTTAGGTTGCACCATTTCGCCAGTCTCTAAAGCGACAGCCATTGGGCTAGCCGAAATTGCCACGACATCTTCAGGAATAATAAAACCTAGAACCCGCGATCGCAAGCTGGTATGGATAATTTCGCGTGCTTCTTTAGTTAACAGATCAGTCTTATTAAAAGCAAGAATTGTCCGCTTACCGATTTGCGATAAAGCTCTGAGAACTTCATATTCAGACTTACGGATGTCATCATCAACTACGAATACAATTAAGTCTGCTTCAGTGGCTATTTGTCTTGCCTCCTGTTCGCGATCGCTTCCTAAGGCACTAGCTTCTAAAATGCCAGGACAATCAGTAATCTGAATCGGTATGTCAAACTTGGGAAATCGAATGGGCATATAGGTTTTACCTAGTTGGGTCGTCCCCATAGTTGCGCCGACCATGCCGCGACCTTCTCGATCATAATTTGATAAATTTAATAATCCATTCACCAAGGAAGTCTTGCCTGCGGAGCCAACTCCAAATACGACTAGTCTTAGCTCTTGACGAATAAAGTTCTGCTTTAATTGTTCTGTTTGTTCTGAAAGCGATCGCCGCATTACCTCATCTTGAATTTGCTGCACCTGTCGCTCTAGGGCTTCGAGACTATCCTGAGCCGCCTCGATCTTGTCCGTAGGAGCTTCAGGAATCGGTAAAGGTTTTGATGGTTTTGACTGAAATAGGTTCAGATATCGCCAAATAATAAAAAATAATCCTGCCAGTAACCCGATCACCAATAGAACAACAAATCCGCCCAAAATCGGAGAAGAAGTTGCCACAAGTTGATAAATCTGAATAATCCGATCTAGTAATGGAACAACAAAGGAGATAGCTAGCCCAGTACAACCTAAAACTAGTAGCGATCGCACCCAAGAGAATCTACTTTTCATACATTTCAGCGTGTCTACTTTAAATGCGATCGCGAATTAAGGTTAAAGTAGAACAAGCATACACCTTAAACTTGCCCCGCATATCCACTGTCGCGCCATGTCCTACGATCATCCTCGCACTGCTAAAGTCCACCGCAAAACTGGCGAAACCGATGTCACGGTAGCGCTAAACCTTGATGGTACTGGTAAGGGCCATATCAATACTGGTATTCCCTTTCTCGATCATATGCTGCATCAAATTTGCTCCCACGGACTAATCGATCTTGACATCCAAGCAACGGGCGATTTACATATTGACGACCATCACACTAATGAGGATGTGGGAATTGTATTGGGGCAAGCTTTGGGACAAGCTCTAGGCGATCGCAAAGGTATTGCTAGATTTGGACATTTTGTGGCTCCCCTTGATGAGTCTTTAGTTCAAGTTGCGCTGGATTTTTCAGGTCGTCCCTATTTAGTTTACAAACTAGTCATTCCCAACCAGCGTGTTGGTCATTACGACACAGAGTTAGTCCGCGAGTTTTTTCAAGCCGTAGTCAATCATGCGCAGATGACTTTGCATATTCGCCCCTTAGAGAGTGGGAATTCTCACCATATCATTGAGGCTAGTTTTAAAGCTTTTGCCCGAGCCTTACGCATGGCGATCGAAATCGATCCACGCAGGGCAAGCGTGATCCCTAGCTCTAAAGGGATTTTGTAGCGCATAAAGCCCAAAAGAGGATGGCGGCGACAGATATGTACAGCAATTTCCGATCAAACGAACCACAACAAAAATAAAGAAAGGGTTGCTTCGCAACCCTTTCTTTATTTTTGTTGGTTCTGGTTTAAGCGCAAAGCGCTGTAAATTATTTCATCCACTCAGTATGGAAGAACTCACCTCTAGGCTTATCAATACGCTCGTAAGTGTGAGCGCCGAAATAATCGCGTTGGGCTTGGGTCAAGTTTTGGGGCAAGCGATCGCGTCTGTAACTATCGAAATAGTCGAGAGATGCACTAAACGCTGGAACAGGGATACCCAATTGTGCGGCAGCAATTACAACCTTCCGCCAAGCCATCTCTTTGGTGAGAATTGTTTGATTGAAGTCAGGATCGACTAACAAGTTAGGCAAGCTAGGATTGCGTTGGAAAGCCGCCTTGATTTTGTCAAGGAAGGCAGCACGAATGATACAACCACCTTTCCAAATACGGGCAATCTCGCCCAGATTTAGCTCATAACCAAACTCATTAGAGGCTGCACCCAAAAGCGCCATGCCTTGAGCATAGGAGCAAATTTTAGAACAGTAGAGGGCATCGCGGACAGCATCAATAAACTCTTGGCGATCGCCTTCGTATTTACCAGAGGTTGCCGTAGTCAGTACTTTCGACGCTTCCACGCGCTCTGACTTAAACGAAGACATTACCCGTGCCGTCACCGCCGCGATCATCGTGGGGATCGGCACACCGAGGTCGAAGGCACTTTGGACAGTCCATTTGCCAGTGCCCTTTTGCCCTGCTGCATCCATGATTTTATTAACTAGTGCGTCCCCAGTTTGATCATCGATCTTCGAGAAAATATCGGCAGTAATATCAATTAGATAGGAATCAAGCTCCGAGGTGCGCCATGTCGTAAATACTTGATGGAGTTCGGCGGCACTCAAGCCTAGACCATTACTCAATAGATCATAAGCTTCAGCAATTAACTGCATATCGCCATACTCGATGCCGTTATGCACCATTTTGACATAATGACCCGCGCCGCCTTTGCCGATATAGGTAACACAGGCTCCGTCATCTACTTGAGCCGCAATCTTGGTCACAATTGGTTCAATTTCAGCATAGGCAGATTTTTGACCACCAGGCATCATGCTAGGACCATTGAGAGCACCTTCTTCACCACCGCTTACGCCCATACCAATAAACTTGAGATTGATTGCCTCCAGTTCTACTGTGCGGCGTTCGGTGTCTCCGTAGAGGGAGTTACCACCATCAATGACAATATCGCCTTCTTCAAGATAGGGCTTCAGTTCTTCGATCACCGCATCTACGGGACCGCCTGCTTTAACCATGATCAAAATCTTACGTGGACGCTCCAGAGAAGCCACAAAATCAGCGATCGTAAATGCGCCTTTGAAATTTTTACCAGCCGCACGGGTAGCCAAAAATTTGTCGGTCTTATCTCGACTACGGTTATACACACTCATCGAAAACCCATTGCGCTCAATATTGAGAGCAAGGTTTTCACCCATTACCGCTAAGCCGATCAGTCCGAAATTTTGCTTATCAGATGTCATACAATCCTCTATCTCCGTTTAAACACCAGTAAGTATAAGGCAGTTATAAAAGCAAAAGTGCTTGTATAACTACCGCCAAGCATACTAGGACGTTAACCCAAGAAGTGAGTGGCGGCGCTCCGCGCCTCCACTCACTTCTTGGGTTTTGATTTTGTCCTAAAACAAATGGCGATCGCTACATCAGGGAACAAGCGTATGTTAATGGTTGATTTACCTGGGATCGCAAATCCTTTGTAAATCCTTAATATATCTGTCGCCAGCCCTGTTAGGACA